>JAKSBJ010000352.1 GCA_022361195.1 Flavobacteriales bacterium | reverse complement strand
TAAGTTCGATGGTGAGAAATGTTTGGATCATTTTCTACAACAACTTTATGCCGATTTTTACTTAAAGTCGGATGTAGGTTATACCGAAGAAGAATTCCAACAAAGTTTAGAAAGCTTTTTAGGAGAAGACATGGATTGGTTCTTTAACGATTATGTCTATGATACAAAAACACCAGATTACACTAAGTTCTTTGCAGGTGTTGGAGTTGATTTTGGAGACACCAATACAAAAGAAACACCTTACTTAGGTGTTAGAACTTCTATGTCAGGAGGAAAATTAACTGTAACAGGAGTAGCAGCTGGTTCTGCCGCTGAAATGCATGGCTTAAATGTGAATGATGAAATTTTGGCCGTTGATGGTTATAGAGTTGACAAGTCAGATTTTGAGGATATGACGGACAAAATGGAAATTGGAGATGAGTTTGAAGTTATGTTGTCCAGAGACAATATCATTAAAACTTATACCGTTAAAATGGGAGGTCGAAAAGCTCGCCGTTATAAGTACAATACAGACTCTCAGGACAAAGACGGAAAAAAGAAATTTGATTATTGGTTACGAATAGACGTTTAATGCGTGAAGTCGATCAGATCCATCCTACCCAATTATTTTCTTAAATTCTTTTTAAAGATGAGCATTTTGGTGCTCATTTTTAGCCTATGCAGAGTTGTTTTCTTACTGTTTAATAACAGCCACTTCCCTGTTGTTTATTTCACCGATTTTTTAGCTGGAATATGGTTTGATGCTGTTACGGCTGCCATTGTATTCCTTCCTTTGGTGTTAATTGAGATGTTTCCGAATAAATGGAGAGGATCAAAGTGGTTTCAACGAATATTGGCCACTTGTTTTCACATTATTTTATTCCTGTCGGTTTTTATAAACCTGATTGATATTGAATACTTCAGGCACACTTCTTCCCGATCAACCACAGCTCTTTTTAAGATGTTAGGTTTTGGGAATGATTTATGGCAACAACTCCCCTCCTTTTTGACCGATTACTGGTACATTCTACTTTTATCCATTTTGTTTCAATTGGCTGGATTTTGGCTGTACAAACGAGTAAACAGAATTCCTGACGATAGTGAAGAAACCAGTTGGCTAAAACAAAGCATCTTTTTGCCTGTTTCTATCACCATTTTGGTTTTAATTGGCCGGGGTGGTGTTGGAATGAAACCCATAGGTCCGGCCAATGGAGCGGCTTATACTATTGATCAAAATGTTCAACTCATTCTCAATTCAGCTTTTACAGTAATTAAAACTTGGGGAGATATCACAGTCGAAGAAAAAGATTATTTCAGTAAAGAGGAACTTACGAAAATCTTTAATCCAGAGAGAAACTACCAGAACCAAGGCATTTTGCAGGAGACGCCAAATATTGTCATCCTAACCATGGAGAGCTTTTCTGTAGAGTATATCTCTAAAATCAATGGAGAGAAAAATGTCTACACTCCATTCTTAGACTCTTTGATTGATGAATCTCTGGTTTTCACCAAATGTTATGCTAATGGAAAGAAATCTTTGGATGCCATGCCGTCCATTATTTCGTCTATTCCTAAACTAATGGAAATTGAGTACCTCACTTCATCCTATTCGGCTAATAAAATTGAAGGATTACCAAAAATGCTAAAACATAGAGGCTATGAAAGTGGTTTTTTCCATGGAGCAACAAATGGTTCTATGAATTTTGACACTTTCTCTGAAATTGCTGGTTTTGACAATTATTATGGTCGATCAGAATATAATAATGACGATGACTTTGACGGAACCTGGGGTATTTATGACGAAGAGTTTTTTCAATGGAGTTTAGAAGAATTTGATCAAATGAAAAAACCTTTCTTCTCAACCATTTTCTCCATATCCTCTCATCCACCTTATTCCATTCCAGAAAAACACGAAGGAAAATTCACCAGCGGACCAACAGAAATGCACAATGCCGTTGCTTATTCGGATTACGCCCTATCACAATTCTTTAAAACTGCCAAAACCAAGGATTGGTATGATAACACCCTCTTCATCATTGTTGCGGATCATACCCCTGCTTCTGAACGAAACATGTACCAAAAAGAACAGGAGAATATGCATATTCCGTTAGTCTTTCATTACCCCAAAAACCCATTATTTCACGGGAGAAATGACATGATCGTTAGTCAAGTCGACATCATGCCTAGCTTAATGCACTTAATCGGCTATGATCGTCCGTTCTTTTCTTTTGGACAATCAGTTTTTGAAGCTGAAAAGGGCTATAGTTGTAGTCAAATTGGACAAAAGCAGCTTTATTTCTGTGATCATGAAGGCGAACAATATATGCTCATTTTTACCAATGAAAAATTACATGGTGTTTATTCATTAAAAGATCCCTTTCAGTTAAACAACCTTATTGATAAAGCCAACTATTCTCCTTTGGAAGATAGACTTAAAGCAATGGTGCAAACCTACAATCATGCTTTAATTCATAATGAAATGACCATTCAATGACAGTCGTTCGCAAAATATTGTTTTTGGTCAACCCTATTTCAGGAGTTGGAAAAAAGAAGGTCATTCCAGCTTTAATTGACAAGCATTTTTCTTCTGATGAATTCCAAGTGGATGTTATTCAAACTGAATATCGTAATCACGGTTATGAAATAGCTCTTGAACAAAATTCAAACTACGACTGTATTGTCGCTGTTGGAGGTGACGGTTCGGTAAATGAGGTTGGTAGTGCCTTAGTTGACACCAATTGTGCTTTAGGTATTATCCCTTCGGGCTCAGGAAATGGATTGGCCCGGCATTTAGGGATTCCTTTAAAAATTGAAGAAGCCATTTTACGGATAAAGGCCTTTAATCAAATGACAATGGACGTTGGTAAAGTCAACGACAAAGTTTTTTTGGGTACCTGTGGTTTTGGTTTTGACGCTCACATTGCCAAAAAATTTGATGATTTTCATAAACGAGGCTTCATTAGCTACATTCGTCTGGTAATTAAAGAATATGGTTCTTACAAACCTCCAGTATTTCAATTTACTTCAGGAGATCAGCAGTGGGAAAAAGAATTGGTTATGTGCTCTGTTGCCAACTCTTCTCAATTTGGAAATGGCTTTTTTATTTCCCCTAATTCAAATGTTAGTGACGGAAAGTTTGAACTCGTCCAAATTAAACGCTTTGCGATGTTAATCGCTCCATTCGTGGTTAGACGATTTTTCACAAAAAGCATCAATCGATCAGGGTATTTCTCCCAAAACAACTTAGAGCAAGACTTTCAAATTAAAATTCCTTCGGAGGAAGAGGTTTACTACCACGTGGATGGTGAACCCTATTGCTGCAAGTCCACCTTTAACATCCAGCTCTTAAAGCAAAGTCTAAAAATAATTTGCTAAGTCGCTCTCTTTCAAGTTTAGATTTGACATTTTTTTCATTTCAAAATAGGGGTTATTAAATTCATATAAGACTTTAATGAAATGAATAACTATGAAAAAAATATTTACCCTTTTTACTGTTTTACTTGGTGTTTCGGGACTTTATGCCCAATCCAATGTAAACAATCCAGGCTTTGAAGATTGGAGTGAAGAAATTGCTCTGGATTCTTTGAATTATTGGTTTTCATCCAACACTCAGCTATACTTTATTGGAGAAGACCCTAATGTGGTTCAGGATGATGACGATCCGCAAGATGGAGACTTCTCGGTTAGTATGGAGACCATTTTTGTTTATGATGATTTTAGCATGGAAAACGATACCATCTTTGGATTCTGTGCACAAGGAACTCCTGGTGACGATGGTTTTATTGGAATTCCATATACAGACACCGTTGATCAGTTTACTTTTTGGTACAAATGCGATGTTGAGGCAGGAGATTCGGCCATTGCTATGATTCAATTGAGTAAAGATGGACTACCTTATGCTTTGGCGTTTTATAAAATGGGAGGAACCGTTACGGACTGGACAGAAGCTGTTGTTGATATTCCTAATGGAGAAACCGAAGCACCAGACTCCTTATGGATTGCATTTGCAAGCAGTGATCCTCTTACTCCAGGAGCTCCACAAGAAGGTTCAATGCTAAGCATTGATAATGTTACCCTACAAAACACGGGAGGCACAACAGTCCCTACTCCACTTTCAAATAACAGTTTTGAAGATTTATATGAATTAACCGTTGACAATCCGGATGATTGGTTCACTTTTAACAACTTATCCATGATTGCTTTTGGAGAAAGTTATGCCGCTGAATCTTCTGAAGCATCTGAAGGAAGCTCATCCATTCAAATCACAACAACAGAAGCTAATGCCGATGAAGGAATTCCAGCCATTGCAACAAATGGAGAATTTAATTTTGAAACAGAGTGGTTCAGTGGAGGTCAGGAATTTCTTGCTCAACCTTCCCAAATGTTAGTTGACTATCAGTACCAACCAGCACCAGATGATACTGCCTCGGTTTGGGTACAATTTTGGAATAATACATCTGGAATGTTAATCGACACAGCTATTATTTTCACCACGGAGGAAACAGATTGGGAAACGGCAACTATTGATTTAGATTTTGATGAAGCTCCAGATTCTATTTTAGTCATTCTGTTCTCTGGAAATGAATTGGGATCGGAACTGTTAATTGATAATATCCGTTTTACTGGAGGAGATGTAGGTTTACAAACTATTCATTTATCTGATTCATGGAATGTTTTTCCAAATCCGTCTAACGAGAGTGCAACAGTTATTTTTGAAGAAGCCAATCAAATTTCAGTTGTTAACCTTAATGGACAAGTGGTTTATCAAAACTTAAAACCAACTCAAAATAAATTAGAACTCAATACCAGCAACTGGTCTGAAGGAGTTTATTTTATCAAATTACAATCCGAATCAAAAACGGAAACAAAGAAACTCGTCGTAACACACTAAAATCATTTTGTTACTTAAAAAGTCCCTTGATGCGAATCAGGGGATTTTTTATTTACATTTGAGAGTATGGGAGTACTACTCGGTTTTATACTATTGTTTTTAGGCGGAATAGGTGCTATTATTTTTAGCTTATTAGCCCATCGGTTAAAAGAAAACATCTATTTCATTTTAGGTTGTGTTTTTACCGGACTAGTATTAATCTACATCTTGTTTAACTGGGAATACATTTGGTATATGCTCCAATCCGGTCCATCTGCATTATTTGGACTCGTCATTTTATCATTTGTTGCCATTCCTGTAGTTTTTCTCATACTATCCAAACAAAAAAATCCCTCTGGTTCAGGTGATTCTGATCTTACAGATGATGCTTTTCTAGATGAAATTATAAATGCTGAAGATGAGGAAATTGATTATGAATCCTAAAAAGGTAAAGCATTACCTGTTTTTGGTTTTAATTATTGGTTTGATGGTTTCTTGCCGAAATAAAGCCGAAGTAGACCGAGCTGTTCATGTTTTTTTCACAGGCGTTCTTCAGGTCTTAAACATGCTCGTTTTCGGGGTTATTGGACTCGTTTTTTCGATCATTAGTCATGGCAACGGAAAACAAGGACATAAAGTTGTGGGGGGTATTACAAGTGGACTTTTTGCTCTTTTTACGGTAATGACTTTTTTAGCTGTACAAAGCTATCAACCGCGTCACGGTACAATTTACATCTTATACCTTTTTAGTTTTGTTATGTTGGGAGTTGCTGCCTTTTTTCTGTTCAGAACTCCAGCGCAAAACGCCACTCCTATTCAAAAAGGAAACGATAAAGGACCATCACTGGACGATATTATAAACGGAGACGACGAAGACGAGATTATTTAGCCTTCTTTTCTCGCTTAGGCACTTCTCTTACCTCTTTCTCTATGTTTTTTCGGTTTCTAAAGAAGAGATAAAGCCCAAATAAAACAAATGGAATACTTAAAAGTTGCCCCATATTAAGTACTTCTAAACTCTGATCAACCGAACCATCCTGGTTAATTTTAAAGAACTCAATAATAAATCGGGCTCCAAAAACAAGCGTTAAGAAAGCTCCTAAAATAACACCATTAAACTGACGTGCATTGGTTTTCCAGTATAATCTCCACAATACAAAAAAGATAATGATATACGCAATTGCTTCGTACAACTGAGCAGGGTGACGAGCAGGTACTTCGGCCAAAATCTCAGCGAACTTAGGGTCACTTGCAATTTTATCATAAGCTTCTTTCGCCGTTGAAGAAGACGTTCTGACCATTGCCTCTCCTTCTCCGATATCGTGTCTCAAAAACTTAAACCCTAAACCTGAATTGGTTACTTTTCCTACAATTTCATGATTAAACAAATTTCCCATTCGGATTAAACATCCGGCCAGGGCTGTAGGAACTGCAATACGATCTAAGGTCCATAAAATAGACTTCTTTGTTACTCGTTTTGACAAAAGATAAACAGCAATGATAATACCAATGGTTCCTCCATGACTGGCCAATCCACCTTCCCAAATTTTGAGAATTGAAATAGGATCTGCTAAATAAGCTTTGGGTTCATAAAAGAAAACATGTCCCAAACGAGCTCCTAAAATTCCTCCAATCAAAACATACATAAATGTCTTGTCCACCCACCGTTCCGAAATCTTCTCGGATCTGTACATCTTCGTCAACAAAGTAAATCCGACATAAAATCCCAAAGCCCACATAATTCCATACCACCGAGGTATATCAGAAAAAGGTGTAACTGAAGGATTAAAATTCCATGTTATATCAAGTAATCCCAAAATCTATTTTTTTGCTAAAATAACGAATAAAGTTAGAGAATATTCTAATTCCTGCAGCCAATAAAATTAGTTCCTCAAATCTTTTTTTCATTCTTAAAATTTCACTAATCTTTGTACTGCCTTAAGGGTAAATGTTTAAAACAACAAGCAATGTCAAAAAAGCACAATTTTGGTGCGGGACCATGTATCCTGCCACAAGAAGTTTTTGAAGAAGCTTCAAAAGCTGTACTCGATTTTAACGGATTATCGATTTTAGAAATTTCGCACCGAAGTGAAGATTTCGTCCAAATCATGGAAGAAGCCCAACAACTGGTTAAAGATGCCTTGAATGTTCCAGAGGGATATTCAGTACTTTTTCTCCAGGGAGGAGCTAGTTTAGGGTTCCTTATTTCGGCGATGAACCTTTCGGGGTCGAACAAAAAAGCCGCTTACGTTAATACCGGAGCATGGGCTAAAAAAGCCATTAAAGAAGGTAAAAATGCGGACTTAGAGGTGGATGTAATTGCAAGTTCGGAAGATAAGAACTATAACTACATTCCCAAAGGATACAGTATTGATGAATCATACGATTTCGTTCACTTTACCTCTAACAACACCATTTACGGAACTCAGATTAAGGAATTCCCTCAAACGTCTGTTCCTAAGGTATGTGACATGTCATCAGATATTTTCTCAAGAGAGATTAATGTAGCTGATTTTGATATTATTTATGCAGGAGCTCAAAAAAACCTGGGACCTGCAGGAACGGCCTTGTTCATTGTAAAAGACAGTATTTTAGGAAACTCATCCCATTCTAATATTCCAACTTACCTCAACCTTAAAACGCATCAGGAAAAAGGATCGATGTTCAACACACCTCCTGTTTTTGCTGTTTACTGCTCAATGCTAAACCTTCGCCACTTAATGGCCAATGGTGGTGTTGCCGGAGCTGCTGAACGTAATAAAGCTAAAGCGGAATTGTTGTACAATGAAATCGATTCTAATCCTCTTTTTGAAGGAACCTGTGCTGTTGAGGACCGATCGGAAATGAATGTGACTTTTGTTTTAAAAGATGATTCATTGAATGATGAATTTAATGCCTTGTGGAATGAAGCCGGAATCGTTGGCTTAAAAGGACACCGTTCTGTAGGAGGATTTAGAGCATCTATGTACAATGCGCTTAAAATTGACTCTGTACAGCATCTAGTTAATTTAATGAAAGAATTTGCTACCAAACATGCAGGAACACCTGCCTAAACCAAAAACAATGAGAATACTCGCAAATGATGGAATTTCAAAAGCCGGAATTGAGGCTTTAGAAGAAAATGGTTTCACTGTTGTTACCGAAAATGTTCCTCAAGATCAATTAATTGACGCCATTAATAATGAAGGATATACAGCCCTATTGGTTCGTTCGGCTACTACTGTTCGTAAAGATTTAATTGATGCTTGTCCGAATTTAAAGTTAATTGGAAGAGGTGGTGTTGGAATGGATAATATTGATGTTGAATACGCCCGATCAATTGGAAGACACGTAATTAACACTCCCGGAGCTTCTTCACAATCCGTTGCAGAATTGGTAATGGGTCATTTATTTTCGGCTTCCCGATCTACCTTCCACTCTAACCGTATGATGCCAGAAAATGGTGATACAGAATTTAAAACCTTAAAAAAACGATACGGAAAAGGTCAGGAATTGAGAGGCAAGGCCATTGGAATTGTTGGTTTTGGACGAATTGGTCAATCCTTAGCTTCTTATTGTCTTGGATGTGGAATGAAAGTAATTGCAGTTGATTTATTTACAGAATCGGCTGACATTCCAGTTGAAATTCATGGACACGGAACTGTAAACGTGACTATTTCTGCGACGAAAAACCTTTCTTCTGTAATTGGAGAATTGGATTACATTTCACTTCACGTTCCTAAACAAGCTGATGGTTCGGCCGTAATCGGAGCTAATGAACTCAATGCCATGAAAGACGGAGTAGTAATTGTAAACGCTGCTCGTGGTGGAGTTGTGGACGAAGATGCACTAATTGCTGCTTTAGAAAGTGGAAAAGTTAAAGCAGCTGCCCTTGACGTATTTGAAAACGAACCTACCCCAAATAAAGCTCTTCTTGAAAATGAAAAAATTGCATCTACACCACACATTGGTGCTGCAACACAAGAAGCGCAGGATAGAATTGGTCTTGAATTGGCCGAACAAATTGTAAAACTCCTCAAATAATCATTTTATGCCTATTATCTCTCCTTCAATGTTGGCCAGTGATTTTGCCAACCTTCAAAAAGATACCGAAATGATTAATCAATCTTCCGCAGATTGGTTTCACATTGACGTTATGGATGGTGTTTTTGTTCCAAACATTTCGTTTGGACTACCAACTGTAAAAGCTGTAGCTAAGCATGCTAATAAGCCATTGGATGTTCATTTGATGATCACCGATCCGGATCGCTATATTTCTCACTTTAAAGATGCAGGAGCGGCTTATTTAACAGTTCATTATGAAGCATGTAATCACCTACACCGTACTATTCAGGCCATTAAAGATGCAGGAATGAAAGCGGGAGTAGCTTTAAATCCACATACACCTGTTTCGGTTTTAACTGAAGTGATTAGTGAGTTAGACTTGGTTTTAATTATGTCGGTTAATCCAGGTTTTGGAGGACAAACCTTCATTAAAGCGGCTGTAGAGAAAGTTCGTAACCTTAAAAAATTGATTACTGATAAAGGAGCCTCTACTTTAATTGAAGTAGATGGTGGTGTAAATACACAAACCGGAGCAGATTTATTGGCAGCCGGAGCAGATGCTTTAGTAGCCGGTAGCTTTGTTTTTAAATCAGATAATCCAACAGCAACTATTCAGGATTTAAAGAACCTCTAATCGGCTAATTTGTTAAATTTTAGCTAAAGAGCTGTTAAAGAAATCCTAAACTAATTCGGGCGGCATTGTCTTTTCGTAACTTCCCAAAAAACGAAAAGAAATGCCGCCCAAGTCCTTTTATATAAGCAGTTTTGCTCCTCTTTTAGCACTACTTCTTTTTTCCTCCTTTTCGCTGAATGACTCCTCGGATGAGGACATTCGAATAGACTCCTGTGATCAACAAGACCTTCTTTCAATTCTGGAAGAACTGGACATTGAAGGGTATCAATTTCCGAATAACATAACTATTTCTGAGATTGACTCATTCTACTTTTGGGAACAAGTACGAAGAGGTGAAATAATGATACATTGGATCTTTGAAAATCCTGATATCGATTTTCCCATTTTAGAGCATCCAACTCTTATTCCTGAAAAGACTGAACAGAAAGAAAAGGGAGTTTACATTCTGAAAGTGGCCTCATCAGCCCATTCTTTTCCCAAAAGGCTCATTGATTATGACTGGGGCCATTTTATCCCCCCTCCTTTTCAATGGCAAATTCCTCCATATGATTCGATTATCTCTATTTCAAAGAACCAATTCACTTTTCTACTCAAAGATGATATACTAAGGATTGAGATTAATGCCCTGGAAAAACAACAATTGAATTTCTCTGCTACTTACATCTTTCCATACATCAAACCAACATTAGCGGATGAAATTCTATTCCAAACAAAATGGATCGTTCATCCCGGACACAAAACCTTAAACATTCCTGTTAAAGGCCATTTAAAAGGTTTGTATGTCTTTAATCTGGAAAACGAATTCAACTATCAAAGCATTAGTATTAATTACCTCTAATCCTAACTATGAAAAATCTCTTTCACATACCTGAACCTTGCCACGAAAAATGGACGGACATGACGCCCACCGAAAAGGGGGCATTTTGCCAAAAATGTTCTAAAGAAGTATTAGACCTAAGAAATTTACCCATACCGATCGTTGAAAATAGCGTCCTTCGATCTGCGAATCCATGTGTTCGCATTTCGAAGGATACTTTATCAGAATTAAATTTCAGACATTGGGTAAAATCTCTCAATCTAATTAGGCAGTTGAGATATGCTTTCGTTTTTGCATTAGTACTAAACTTTGGTACAGCCATAGCGCAAACTGAGGATACATCCATTTTTAATCCTGACACCATGTTAGTTGATACAGTCAAACAAGGTGGTCAAATCTCCTATAAATGGGAAGTACCAGATTCTTGTGCAACACCGAACATACCAGATTCTTCCTTTTATCATATTGGTTATCCCATTATAATAGAAGATATTCAAGGAGGTATGCCTCCACCAATATACCCCATTGAAATAATTGATTGGGATGATATTGTTTGGATAACAACTGATACTCACACATGGGAAACTCTTGTTGTATATCCTGAAGATAAACCACATGAAGCTTTACTCGCTATTCATGGTAATGAATATCATTTTTTAATTGAGGAAGATGAATTGGTTTTTACTATTAAAGCGGCTCATTCGCATAAGGTAAAACTACATGTTGAATCCGCTCCATCAGAAGATGATGAGCGTGTTGAAACTGATAAATTTTACTTTCCACCTTTATTTATTAATGAGGGAGAAAAAGTGATTCGGTTACCTCTTGACAAATTTGAAAAAGGCAATTATTGCATTCACTTAAAAACAACACGAGGTAATGGAGTGAGTAATATTCTCTTTTGATTTTGTGGATTAGGAATGATTCTTGCATCAAATTAACCAAAGCTTAACTTCAATTCGACCAACAAAATGAATTGAATATTGTAATTTGATTAACCTAAAAGCCATGCTATGAAGTACATTTCCATTGATTCCCCTTGTAAAGAAGATTGGGCAAAAATGTCACCAACTCAACAAGGAGCCTTTTGTCAAAAGTGCGAGATTGATGTTATTGATTTCAGTAAAAAAACACCTGAGCAAGTCAGATCTATACTGGAACAAAACCAAGGAAAACATATGTGTGGTCGCTTCGAAACAGAACAGCTCAAATCATTAAATATTGCTGCACGGCAATGGAATAAACGTAGTTATCGAATTTTTCAATCTAGGTTTGTTTATGCACTCATGTTGGTATTTGGAATGAGTCTTTTTAGTTGTGATAGGCAAGAATCGGAATTATTAGCCGATTTGGATCGTCAAAAAAACGAACTTCTTTCTGAAGAGCCAAACACTGTTGCTGATCAAATTGCTCAAACTATTCAGGCAGAGAATAGTGTTTTTGTTGAAAAAGCTCCTAAAATTGAAGAGTTTGTATTACCACCGGAGGATATCATATTAGGAGGACTTGAAACTCATGATTATTATGAGGAATCAGGAGAGCTTGCTTTACCCACTGTTGAAAGAACTCTCGTGACCATAGGTTCTATTTGCTATACAAGCATTGCTGAAGTTATCGCTGAGGAAGTTGATACAGCTGAACAAGATTTACTTCCAGAAGAAATCTTAAATGAAGTTAACCCTTTTGAAACGCAGTTATTTCCTAACCCAACACGAGACATTTCAACATTGGTTGTTTCTGTTCAAAAAGAAGCTCAATTTGAGATTCAGCTTTACACCATGTCTGGTCAATTAATTCGCCAAATTCATTCTGGAGAGTTAATGGAGGGAGAACAACGTTTTGAGCTGGAACTTTATGATCAACCATCAGGAATGTATTTAATCACGGTCATTAGTGAAGAAAAAAGAGAGACTCACAAAGTTCAAAAACTCTAGGCTGTCAGACACTTTCAAAAATTTGATACTTTAGTATTCAAATCAAAACTGTGACTGTGAAAGCTCCTTTTTATTTTCTCTTATTTGCTTTTATTGCTGTTGGTTGCTCTGATGAAAATCAAGAAGAATCTACCGAAAAAAATTCCCAACAAGAATCATCAGCCGAAGCCGTGGCTGAGACAACAATACCTTCAACCTTTGAGCTGTTTGATGCCGCTTTCGTAAATGAAGAAGATTCATCCATCCCAATTGATGTAGTACAGGAGTTATTTCCCGAACATGCTTTCATATCAGATGCAGAAGCTGATCAAAAAATTGAATTCCATCCAGGCATAACCGGATACCGCTTTACAAATATTGCAAGTCATTATTTAGCGATCTATGACACACATAATGAACCGCAGCTAATCACTTCTGAATTACTTTATGAAGATGCAATTAGGGATATGGATTTTGAGTTGAGAGAAATGGCTCTCGGTTATATTTTAAGCATGTACACAATTGGAGAACCTAATTTGAGCTATGCTTATTTCATTGTTACTGAAAAGGGAGAATTAAAACAGATCAACAACTTAACTTCCAATGATATTCCTGAGAGGGAAGAAGAAATGATCATTCTTACCACCGAAGAAATTTTAGGAGAACGCTACATGGTTGTACAAACTATGGATGAAAGTGCTCTCGCCTATTTACACATTTATGATCTTGATAAAGAAGAAAAAATAAGATCAATGGAAGCAATTGGTGAATCCTACTTCTTTTCAAACGACACCTTAAACTTTATGGTTCCTGGAGAGTTTTTAGGTGATACCATGGGCTTAGGCAAAATTGCACAGGTAAAATATCAAATTACAAATGGCGAAGTAGTTGACAGCATTTTAACCGACAAATATTTCCTATTACCCTAAGGCTTCAAAAGAAATTATGAACCTTTTGAAGTTTTGTGTGTAGTCAAGCATACAAAACTTCATTGCTATGTTCAACATCCCTAATCCATGTCAGGAAGATTGGAACCAAATGACACCTACTCAAAGAGGTGCCTTTTGTCAAAAGTGCCAAATTGATGTTATTGATTTTACCCATCAATCTCCTAATCAAATCAAGGAAACTCTACTTAAAAACAGTGGTAATCACCTCTGTGGTCATATTAGACAATCACAAATAAATGAGCTAAACCAAGAGTATCAAAATTGGAAGGGACAATCTACTCAGGCCTTTCAATCCAAATTTTTATGGGCTTGTTTAATTGTTTTTGGCTTGACACTTTTCACTTCTTGTGAGCCAAATGAACAAGAAGAAATTCATGAAATGGGAAAGATAGAATTGGCTGAAGATACGCTAAGATATACCGAAGAAATTTCAATAGAACAAACCAAAGACACCCTTCCCACTAAAGATTGTAGTGTAATACCTACAACTAATCCAGATGAGGTTTTAAACGGTAACATGGCAATAGATATACATCCACCTATTGAGCCTGATTGTGAAATGGAACTGGAGGGAGATATTATGATGGAAGAGGATTTTATTGATTTTTTAAATGATACCATACAACCATGAGAAAAACAGTTTCCATCGAAAAACCTTGTCATGAGGATTGGTCAAAAATGAATCCAACTCAAAAAGGGGCCTTTTGCTCAAAATGTCAGGTTGATGTTGTTGATTTTAGCCAGAAAAGCAATGAGGAAATCAAAGAGATCCTCAATTTAAATGCAGGTAAATCGATGTGCGGAAGGTTTAAAAAAACACAATTGGTTGAGTTAAACACAGATTATTCGACTTGGAGAAATCAATCCTACCGTACCTTTCAATCCAAGTTTTTATACGCTTGTTTAGTCGTATTTGGATTAACGCTTTTTACGAGTTGTATTGAAGATGAAGAAATAATGGGTGATATTGCTCCCATAGAAGAACATCTTGACTCAAGTGAAACAGAAAATACAATTCATATAAAAGGCGACATTAAAGCCGAAACTCATTTAATGGGCGATACCATCTATTATCCTTTTGAAACTATTCCTCCTAAAGTCCAACATCTCGATCCTATAAATGAACTTCCCGATATCGAACTTTTTGAAATGGGAGATGTCGATTATATACCTGAGGAGGAAAAAGGGTTTTATGAAGATCCATTTGCTCTCGAAAGTGAAGAAATTGATTCTTCCACAGTAGTTCCTTCCCCATCAAGTGAAGAAATGGAGAATTTAAAAGGCTCTATCTTCTCTAAAAACTTTAGTCTTAGTGTTTTCCCTAACCCAACTGCTGAAATTGGAAATGTGGTTTTAAACATTCCTGAAGAGGATTATTTCACCATACAACTATTTGACTTGTCGGGACGCTTTTTAAGTGAAATTTATTCTGGAAAGTTATCACCATCTCAAAAAGCTTTCAACATTGACTTAAGCCCTTATTCTTCAAGTGTTTTCATACTAAAAGTGAGTTCAGCGGGCCATACAGAGACGGTTAAAGTTCAAAAAGTAAGCTAAAAGCCTATCTTTTTATCAAATTCTACGTATTACCTTTGGAGTCCTATTACTAATGGTAATGCAATTACCCAAACATAACACACCACGCTGGATTGTTTTCCTGGCCGATCTTTGCATCTCAATTTTTGCATTGATTGTAGCTTATTTAGTTCGATTTGACTCCACCAACATTCCGTTTGAAGAAGAAATTGAAATTTTCAAAACCGGATTACCATTCTTTTTAATTGCTCGTGGATTGAGTTATTATTTCTTTAAAACCTATCAGGGAATCTTAAGACATACCAGTACAGAGGACATTAAGCGGGTTATGCTGGCCGTTACTTCCGGAACGTTGTTCATGGTAGTAGGCTCTTTTGTAAAGTATTTTTGGGTTGATGGATATTTCCTATTCCCTACTTCCATTTTCGTTGTAGAATATTTCGCAAGTTTATTCTTTTTACTCGTATTCCGTTTCACCATTAAATTGGTTTATTTAGAAGGACTTAAACGAGACAAGGAGTTGACTCCAACTGTGATTTACGGAGCAGGGATTTATGGTGTAATTACTAAACATACACTTGAAAAAGAAGCTTCTTTTGATGGAAAAGTAGTTTGTTTCATCGACGATAATAAAAAGAAATTAGGTAAATCACTTGAGGGGCTTAAAATATTCCATACCAGCTCTTTGCAACAAATCATCAAATCCAAAAAGGTAAAAAAACTGATTGTTGCTATTAAAAACCCGGATAAAACAAAACAACGGGCAGTTGTAGAGATTTGTCTGGCCAATGATGTTGAAATTCTTAATGTTCCTTCGCCTGCACAGTGGATAGATGGAGAGTTCTCTTCTCGCCAAATTAAGCCCATTATCATTGAAGACTTATTGGGTCGTGAATCCATTAAATTGGATCCGGAGCGTTTGTCGGAGGAATTTGATAATAAAACCATTTTGGTAACCGGAGCTGCTGGTAGTATTGGTAGTGAAATTGTTCGACAATTGGTTGAATACAATCCTACCAAGGTTATTATTTTGGATCAGGCAGAGACAGCCATTTATAATTTAGGAGTTGAGTTAAAGGAGAAAAAGGCCCTTCAATTAACTGAAACGGTAATTGGAGATATCCGAAATCTGGATCGTTTAGAACGAGTTTTTGAAGCTTTTAAACCACATGTAGTATTCCATGCTGCAGCTTACAAGCATGTTCCTTTGATGGAAGAAAATCCGTCCGAAGCTATTTTGACCAATGTTTTGGGAAGTAAAAATCTGGTTGACCTTTCGTTAAAGTACGGAGTTGAGAAGTTTGTATTGATTTCGACAGACAAGGCAGTGAATCCAACCAACGTAATGGGATGCTCTAAGCGAATTGCTGAGATTTACGCTCAATCGGCCAATCAAGCTGAGCAAACCAAGTTTATTACCACTCGATTTGGTAATGTACTGGGATCAAATGGTTCGGTTATTCCTCTTTTCAAAAAGCAAATTGAAAAGGGAGGACCTGTTACCGTGACTGATCGTAACATTACCCGTTTCTTCATGACCATTCCAGAAGCTTGTCAATTGGTATTGGAAGCTGCATCGATGGGTAAAGGTGGAGAGATTTTTGTCTTTGATATGGGAGAGTCAGTTAAAATCTACGATCTCGCTAAAAAGATGATTAAACTGAGTGGACTGGAGCTTGGTAAAGACATTGAAATTAAGATTACTGGACTTCGTCCGGGGGAAAAACTGTACGAAGAGCTTCTGACTAACGAAGAAAATACGATCCCTACTCACCATCCGCAAATCCTAATTGCCAAGGTGAGAAAGTACGATTTCCAGGAAATTTCATCTACCATTTGTCAATTGACAGAATTGTTTGAAACGCAGAATAATGAAATGATTGTTCAACACATGAAATCAATCGTTCCTGAATTTAAGAGTAACAATTCCGTTTTTGAAAAACTGGACAAATGATCCAAACTCCCATTCAAATCAGATTTGGAGACTGTGACATGGCTGGTCACGTTCACAATGGTGTTTACCTTCATTATTTTGAATTGGCCCGAATGAACTTTTTTGTTCAGCAGCTAGGTAAAGACTGGGACTGGAAAGCCAATGGACTTATCCTTAAAAAAAATACTGTCGAGTACAAAATTCCTACACTGCTTCAGGATAAAATAGCGGTAGACGTTTGGACTTCCCATATTGGAAACACAAGCTTTACCCTCTCCTATCGTATTATCGATCAAGATGGAAATGAAAAAACATATGGTGAATCCGTATTGGTTTGTTTTAACTATCTGATCAATAAACCCATTCCCATTCCTGCCCAAATGAAATCGGTACTGGAAAAACATCTCTCTAAATAGACAGGCACAATAATTGGTTTGTTTCTTGAAAGAAGTTCGCTATTTTAGAAGCTACAAACCATTTATGTGTATGAAAACTTTACTTTCTATTTCGTTTATCCTCTTCACCTCTTTGCTTTACGCACAATTTGACGGTCCGCTAACAGAATCGCAACCCGAAAAGAAAAAAAATGCAGCACCTGTATGTCGGGCACCACAATATCGTATGATTGCAGACTGTGACGGAACTGTTTATTCTGAAAAAATAAACGTTAACGGAAGAGAGGAAGATATTGTTTTTCATTCGCGCTCAGGAAAACCATACACCGGTCAATGTAAAGTGTGTCATAACAATGGAAATTTATGGATGTTTTTAAGCTACAACAATGGACGATCTAAAGGAATTGACACTGTTTGGTATGAAAACGGTAACATAAACCTCATTAGAGCTCATGATACCACCGGACTGGGGACAGAGCATGGAATGTGGAAATTTTACCGGGAAAACGGCAGTTTGAAATGGGAAAAAAACTACGTTAACGGAATGGCCGATGGTGAACAACGTCACTATTTTGAAGATTCTACTTTACACAAGATTGAGGTTTGGAAAATGGATCAACTCAATGGTAAGAAACAAGAATTTTATCGTGGTGGCCAGCTAAAGAAAGAAGTGAACTATAAAAATGGTAAATGGAACGGAACTTACATCACCTACTTTGAAGATGGAAAGGTAGAATCAGAACAAGTTTATTCCAATGACAAAAAAGAAGGACCTTCAACTTATTATTACGAATCGGGGAACATCTCATATACCGAAAACCACGTGAATGGGAAAAAGGAAGGAACATTTAAGAAAATGTACAGAAGCGGTAAAAAATTCACGATTGAGAATTACAAAAATGATATGAGACATGGTGAATTTGAAGAGTTCTACGACAACGAAAAAAACACCATAAAATACACCGCTATTTACAAAAAAGGAGTAGTTCAGGAAGAGCATTACTTTGACGAATTTGAAGATGAAATTCTTCCGCCAGAAAAAAAAGAAAATAACGCTGATGGGGAAAGTGAAGAAGGTGGAAAAAAGAAGAAAAAAAAGAAAGGTAAAAAAGGAGAGGGAGAATAATTCTTATCCTAGCCTTTTCTGAGTCCTACTTTGATTAACCAAGCAGTTATTTCTTCTGATAGGTTAAATTTTAGAACAATAAACCAATATACTACACTTACCACTACACCATTGATTAAAATCTTGTAAAGGTTAGGCAAGTCGTAATCTGCAAAGGAGATAAGAAGCATGAGTAAAACTCCTGGAATCATTGCTCCAAAAAATCGTTTATCAAAAGGTTGAAAGTTGTATTTTCTTTTTAGGAAATACCATCTACTCGTATTCACTATTACTATAGCGCAAAAGGAAGCAAAAGCAGCTCCGTTAATGTTCCACCAGTTTATAAAAAGAGCATTTAAGGCAATCACCAAAGCTGCTAATACCAAATTGAAATACGTATTGAACTTATAGTTTTTTGAGGTACTGATAATTTCAGTATTCACTCCTGTCATCATGTCAAACAGCTGTCCCAATCCCAGAAAGAGGAAAACATAAACTCCTTCCTGATATTTCCCCAATAAATCTGTCGCAGGAACAATACATGCCCATCCTACCAACAAAAAGAAAAAGGCAATGACCATTTGATTCAAACAACTTTTACGGTAAATGCTTTGAATATTATCTAAATCGTTCTTATTCCATGCTTCAGCTAATACTGTTCCTGATATCCGCTTTATCCCTCTGGAAACCATACTCACTAACAAAGCAGCAAAGAACATTTGTCCATAAACTCCCACTGCATCTGTCCCGACCATTTCGTTAATCATGAACTTATCTACATACATGATAATGGACCCTGAGGCTCCAACCAATACCCCAAATAACATGAGTGATGGAAGCTGCTTTTTATTTTCGGAAAAGATCTCTTTTTTAGGTAAAATCACCTTTTTCGTCTTAAAGAAGACAAAGAGCATAACCACAATTCCTGGAATGGAAAAGGCTAAAATATAGATCAACAAAAGCTGCTCAAAGACAAAAACACCGTAAAAGGTTAACAGTACTCCTGACATCACAACTCCCTTTAAAACAACACTTTCTAAAACCGTCCCCAAAACCGTGGCAAACAACATACGTGCATAACCATCCAGATTTCGATAGAGCAATCGTGCTAAAATTAAAAATGGGAGAAAGAGTGTAAAAATGTGAATGTACTGCTCCCCTTCCTCTCCAGGCGTAAAGAAATCGAAAAACAAAAAGTAAATTCCAACTCCTAGAGAAGCTCCAAAAATAGAAAGAAAGATTCCAAAGAGTAAAAAACCATGATGGCCATTTTTCTCATCTCTATATTTAGGAAAAAGTCTTAATAAAACCTGATTATACCCAAAGTTGAGAATGGCTGCAAAACTCCCGGAAACAGCTTCGATGAGGTCAATAACCCCAATTTGGAGATTAGTTGCAAACAAGGCCAGAAACAAGCGCGTAAAAGCACCAAAGCCAACTCCTACGTAATTGGCAATTGTTGAGCGTAAAGCCTGTTTTTGAATGATTCCCAAGACAATTAATTTAATTAATGGTACGTTAGAAAAATCATTCCGGTTATCTTATTGAGGAATGATGATTTATTTTTTCTCTCTGTACCAGTTGATCGTTTTCAACAAACCTTCTTTTAAGGGATGAGTAGGCTTGTATTTAAGATACTCCTGAGCTCTTGAAATATCAGCAAGACTGGATAAAATATCACCTTTTCGTTGCTCTCTGTGGATAGGCTCTAGTCCCGATTGAATTTCACTTTCTAAAGCGTCATACAATTCGTTTAATGAGAGCTGATTCCCCATGGCGATATTAAATATCTTATCTGGAATATCCACTTTCGCATAAGCCGCACAAAAGTTAGCCTCTACAACATTTTGAACAAAAGTAAAGTCTCGCGAAATGTTTCCATCTCCGTTGATATAACATTGCTCTCCGTTTAAAAGATTGCTAATGAATATAGGAATAACGGCTGCGTAAGGTCCTTTAATATTTTGACGAGGACCAAAAACGTTAAAATATCTTAAGCCGACAATATCAATGTCGAATAAATCCGAAAAAGTTCGAGCGTAAAGCTCATTAGAAACTTTAGTTACTGCATAAGGAGAAAGTGGATTACCTGTTTTACTTTCCACTTTTGGTAAGTTGGTATCATCTCCGTAAACAGAAGATGATGATGAATACACAATTCTCTTCACCTTATTTTCTCTGGCGGCATTCAACACATTTAAAAAACCGGTAACATTTACCTCGTTTGATGCCAACGGATTATCAATACTTCGTGGTACACTACCCAAAGCGGCCAATTGAAAAACAACCTCAATTCCTTCGGTTGCTTTAAGGCAAGTTTGATAATCTGTAATAGACCCTTGAATAAACTCAAAGTCCTTCCCCTCCTCTATTCCTTGTAAATTTTCTTTAAACCCAGTTGAAAGGTCATCCAGGACCACCAAACGTTTCACTCCAATCCCTGCAAGATTGTGAACAATATTGGAACCAATGAAACCAGCACCTCCGGTTACAAGGATTGAAGATTCCTTTAAAAAATTTCGAATTTCCGTAGTAATCATTTCACCTACAAAGAAACGATTTTTTTTGCCAATTCGTAGTCATATTGACTGAAAACCCCGTATGCAGATTCCTGATCAATTACCATGTGTCCAATAACCCCATTAATCAACTTGGCAGAAGATAAAAAACGATCTTTACGAACAACAGATATTCCACCCACATGAGTAAAAACAGCCTCACGTTCTAAACGTGTAAAGCGATCTCTCTCAGCAATAGGATGTAAGCCATCGCCATGGTGTGCATAAAACAATGAATTATCGCTTCGTACACTCAATAATGAATCCGATCCAAACAAATGCATTGTATTAATAGCATCATCAATTTTATGCGGTTTTAAGAAAGGATATTCAATCGTTAAAACACAAATTGTGGTAAAGATTTCTTTTTGCACAACATCCAAATCCAATACTTCTCTGATGGTTCCAGATAAATCTTCATTTAAACGGGCCGTTTCTTTACTTCTTAAGTGAAATAGAACTTTATCGTTAGCCAATAGTTCTTCTCCAATTAAATCTTTGATTTTCTCATCCGGAGAGGAAATCACGATTTTTACTGCATTTTTAGCTTTTAGAGCTTGTTGAATTTTTAGAGTAACAAAATTACCTCCCAACAACTCTTCATACGCAATATCCTGTCCATTCCCTCTAACAGGAATAACAATTAAAGTAGAAGTATCTTTGTTTTTTTCGGTAATGTAGTTTGCATTGATTTGCGCCCGTGTATCCAGAATACGGTTTTCATTAGAGGTTAAATTACCTCCGTGTTGGCGATAATAAAAGAGTGGTTCGTTAATGTTAGTGACCTTATACTTTTGTGTAAACTTCACCCAAAGTTCATAACCATCCTGACAATTGTAAGATTCATTGTATCCACCAACATCCTTCAAAAAGTCTACCCTGATCATGGTACACGCACCATGCGCAGCCTGATCAAGTAATTTTACCTCCTCGTCAAAATTATGCCTTCTTTCTTCAGAAAGAACATTATCATCTTTATCCACTAAATAATAGTCTGGAAAAACCAATCCCAATTCAGGATCAGCCTCTAAACGTCCCGAAAGCTTTTCTAAAGCAGTCGATTCCAAATAATCATCAGCATCCAAACGCATGATATACTTTCCATCAGCCGTTCGTAAAGCAATGTTATTGGTCACATTAAGACCTTTATTTTTTTGATAGATAATTCGGATACCATCCCGATTCTTATATTTCTCAATAATTTCACGAGAATTATCCGTTGAACCATCATCAATGATGATCAATTCAAAATCTTTCATGCTCTGGTTTAAAACCGACTCTACGGCCTTTTCCAGATACGCTCCGTAATTGTAATTTGTGATGTATACGGTAACCAGCGGGGGAGGTAGCATATTGTCTATTTATCTTTAAGCGGAACTCCAACTATTGTTAATCCATCAGAGAAACGAGCCTCATCAACAAATTGTTGCAAATCTACCTGCATTTTTCCCGTTTCCTGTAAAGGAACATAATCACCTGTTGAGTTTCCTACCTGCATCAATGTCTCATAAACATCCATTCCGTAGTACCATGCCGCTGCTGGAGCAAATCCGTGACGAACATATAGTTCTGCCGCTGAAGCATCTGTAAACAACATAATATGTCCCATAGGGTCAATGTGACGAATAATCGTCTCTGGATTTAAACGTTGAGAAGCAGAACTCAAGCATAACCATCTTGGTAATTTAGAAATTACCATCCCTCCTACCTCACTTTCTGAAACGATATCATAAGCACAATCCAAAATTTTACCTGGATTTGGTGTATGTTCTAATAATCCCCAAAAAGTAACAATGTCATATCCTTTGTAATCGTCAACTACCTTGGTAAAATCTCTACCATCCATTTCAAATCCCCAAATCTCACGTGCAAATTCACGACTCGACTCACTCAATTCAATTCCATCTGCCTCAATTCCTGCTCTACGGCAAGCTTCTACAAAGTGTCCTGCTCCAGAACCTACATCCAAAATTCGTTTAGGATACTCTCCATATTGCTTCTTATACACCTCCTTAGTCCATTCAACCCACGGAACTGCAATAGCGTTTAAACGACTTTCTGCTGCTTTTTTATCCGTATATGTAGCGGCATACGTAACATCATTCAAATAAAAATCATGAATTGCCGATTTAGATGGACGATGTTTAACATAAACGTGACCTGTATCAGGAGTTTGAACATACTCAGCACCATAAATATTAGCTACAGTTTCAGCTTTTTCGGTAGAAATTCCACTTACCGGACAAACCTCTACATACTCTTTATCTTCCTCGCTTCCAGCGTAGAGTTTTTTTCTACTTTCGGAATAATAATCGAGTTGTTTTTTAATGGTTTCAACGATGTTCTTTTTTAAACCGAGTAAATCGGTTTTCTTTCCCATATAAATATCAACCTCGTATGATTCAGTACCATTTTCGGTGTTTCTAATCCAGGTTTCCTGATCTTTTTCGCCCTGCTGATTGAGGGAAGTAAGTTTATTCCACTTCATTTTTTCTATCTTAAAATAGCCCAATCAAGTTTTTGATGGGCAACTACATTTTCAGTTAATTCTTTTCCTATTACATCATCAAAATGACGAGCATCTATTCCATGATTAGGCCGCAAAGTAATAAGATGTTCTTCTTTTAAAACGGTTCCAGCCGCTAAATCCTGCTTTGGATACACAGCACGACGGAAAGTACGTACATGATCTCCTTCTACTTCTAAAGGTCGTTTGTTTGCATCTCCCTGTAACTCCTGAATCTCTTTGATTCGTTGAGTCAGAGCAATCACTTCATCTTTGGTCAAAGAAACTTTATGATCTCTAAATGATTTTCCTTCACGCGAATCGGTAAAATGAAATTCCAAAATTTGCGCCCCCATTGCCACCGCAATTTCCAAAGCATAGCTCCCTTCGGTATGATCTGAATAACCAACTACCAAACCTGTTTCAGCCTTAAAGCTCTCCATGACGTTGAGATTAGCATCTGAAAACGGTATAGGATACATTGAAGTACACTGCAATACTGACAAATACTCAGGATCTTTATATAAAGAATTGCATTGCTGAATGTACTCAACTGCCTCTTTCACCTCAGCCAATTCGGCCAAGCCAGTTGAAATGATGATGGGTTTTCCAAGCTGAGCTGTTTTTTTGAGTACTGGATAAGCCGTTAAATCACCAGATCCGATTTTATAGATATCCATATAAGGATCAATCCAATCAAAATATTCTGGATCCCAAACAGATGCCATAAATTTTGTTCCTCCTGCCTGGCACATTTGTGCCAACTCAATGTATCGCTCGTGCGAAAGCTCAAACTTCTTAAAGTGTTTATTACGATCAGGATTTTCGTGGCTACTCACCAAGGTATCTCCCGAGTAAAGTTGAAATTTCACATAATCCACATCCGACTCAATAGCCAGTTGCGTAAGTTTTTTGGCATATTCAAAATCACCTTCATGATTTCCTCCAATCTCTGCAATAAGTAACGGTCCGTGCTTACCTTTCCAATTTGACATAAGCGTCTTCAATCTCTTTTAAGGTGTAATTTTTCATTTTAGTTCCCAACTCCTCTATCATCCGTTCGATAAATTTAAAATCTTCCGGCGAATCCAAAGCCAAATCGGAGCCAGATAGTTTGGGGAATTTTTCGTTGTAAAAAAATTTCACCTTCATCTCGGCCGGAGGGTTATCATAAAACGCAAAGGTAACATGCTCTTTATAAGCTTCCTCACTTTCGATCCACAAAATTTTCTCTTTATAAAAAGCTGTTCGTATAAATTCAATGCTCATCCCTTTTGGGAAGGTGCGATCTTTTACATTAGTTAAAAAGTCATATTGAGCTGTTACGGCCTCTTTTTCCATCAATTCAACCGTTTCCAGGTCAATAAAGATGTTATCTCCATTAATCCGTACAACATAATCAAAATCATGCTGTTCAGCCACATCTAAAAAACGACGAGCTACATTGTCCAAACTTCCACGGAAATAATTGATTTGATTCGCTTCGCAATAATCACAAATGGCATTATCTGATTCCTCTACTGAAGTAGCAATGACAATTTGATCTTTTGAGGCAAATTGATTGATACGATTAAAAGTATGTTGCAAAGGTGGAAGTCCTTTCAAAGATTTTAGGATTTTTCCTGGTAAGCGACTGGAGTTGTATCGACAAAGAATAACGTAGCCTATTTTCATTGTCTCTCACTAATAATTTTAGCTGGAATTCCTCCCACAATTTTATACTCAGGGACATCGTCTTTTACAATGGCACCTGCTGCAATTACAGCTCCATCTCCAATTGTCACTCCTTTAAGAATTTTAGCCCCAGTCCCAATCCAAACATCATTCCCTATTTTAACCGCAGCTGTTGAATTTCCCTGACGGTTAATTAACTCTCCTTTTTCAATATTATGATCACTATCCACAATGTAAACAAATGGAGCGATGAGACAATTGTCGCCAATTTCTACTTTTTCTGAAGCAAAGAGAAAAGAGTGATAACCGAAGGTTGTATTCTTTCCAATTGAGACGGTTGCTTTTTCATTACAAGCACAAATACGAGCTCCCTCTTTTACCACCACATTGGCATCAATATGGATTTGTTTGGGAAAGCGCATGAACTCTACATTTTTATCAATAAACACACCTTCTCCACAGCGTCCTAATTTTCGGCGCGCCTTCTTCCAACGAACTTTATGCCGGAAGGTGTATTTTAAATGTTTTCTGAGTTGACTTTCCTCCATACGGATCTAATCTTTATTTAAATACTCCCCATTTTCAAATTTACTCAGCTTATCGTCTTGCTGGTAATACGCTTCAAAATGAGGTAGATATTTTTTCTCCAATTCGTCGATTTTCCACAGCTTATTTCGCTCAAAAATCCACAATGTTTTTTTGAATTTAGGCAATTTTGAGAACAAGCGGCGACTATAAAAGATTTTTCCGTATTTCATGGCGATATACATGATGAAATACTTAGTATTACGCTGGTACTTATGATCTTTTGGAGTGGCTTTAAATTCATCCAAAGCCTTTTTAAAATAGGAAGCTGTTCTCAGGTGATTTGCCCCATCATCAAAACCAATAAAATCGCTAATTCTTTCTTTTCTTGCTTCAAGTAAGGCATTATCAAAAAAGCCTTCTAATTTTCCTTTTTCAAAATAAGTATCGATATAATTGAGAAGTTCATTAGAGTTTTGAGCCAATAAACATCCTTTCCCTAAACCACTTTGGTAAATGATCAAATCCTCGGGCTGAATGAAAATGGTTGGCATTTGCTTATTCGTTAACCAGGCCTCTAATGCAGTGGTTGAATCATAAGCTAACCATAAATCCGAAACTGATAACAAACGACTAATGTGAACTGTTTTCTTGATGTAAACAACATTAGGATAATTTGCCAATTCACTCATCTCATTTCGTTCATCGATAGGATCACTTGGCATGGTTTCCTGAGGATGTTTCTTCAATAAAAATAAGGTGTCCGGATTTTTTTCAATAGCATCTCTCAAAGCTTGTTCAACCGCATCACGATGTTCTCTGATTTGCTCAAACTTAGCTTGATCTCCTCCCAAAGCTTTTAAGAGTTCTTTACTTCGCGTAGGGTTCACCAACTTAGCAAATCCCCATCCGGCATAGGTAATAACCTTTTTAAACTGCCCAACTCCTAATTCATCCAATAAAGCCTGATCTCTATTCTTTGGTAAAATAGAATACCGATCAAAGCCTGTTGCCCCAGTTACAAAAATGCGCTCTTTATCCTCTGGGTGTCGCTCTCGTAAATAGTCTCTGACTCTTTGATTCCAACAGCAAACATATTCCTGAAAAAACTCTCTAATTGGATTATTTCCAAAGTAATTGGCTACCCCATCCGTTTTTATATTTCCCTCAGAGAATAGAGAAAACACCTTAATATTTTGATCGTAGGCATATTTCGTAATTCGATAATTGAACAGGGAACCATAAATACTGGCAATAAGAACAAAGTCGGGCTTTTTTCTGTAAATAGCATGGATGTCATAGATCAAAACATACTCCACCTCACAGTTCAAATGTTTTTTCATGAAGATAATCAGGGGAAGAACGATTTCTACATCTCTTCCTTCGTAATTATCTACGTAACAAAGCACTTTGGTCTTTGCCTGATTACTCATATTCTTTTGTATTTAAACATCCCACTAGTTACCCAATAGCGGAACCTAACAATCATGCTTCCCTTCGCAACTTGCCCTTTTAGGGTGAACAGGAAAAACAAAATAAATGAAGCTCCCCACCTGAATATTTCCTGGAATACTCTTCGCAGTGGAGATATTCCTCCTTCGTCTTTTACCCTTATCCACTCCCCTTTTCCAGTTCCCAAAGCCTGTCTCTTGATAAACTCTGAAGTGGTACGCTCAATAGGAACACAATGATAAACCTTTGCTGTAGGAACGTAAACCACCTTTAAATCGTGGGCGTAAACTCGTTGAAAAATGTCTTTTTCTTCACTTCCCATCAAATTATTCCCTTTTCGCCCTAAGTCTACATTAAACATTCCCACCTTCTCAAAAAGGTCCATTCTAAAAGACATATTTGATCCTCTTGGATAGTCGGATTTAGGAAATACCTTTTGTTCTGTTCCCAAATTAAAATACCCCAATAAGGAATTCAGATACTTATTTTCCCATGAAGGAACAATGTCTTCGTAATGCAAAAAGATAGGACCTCCAATCGCTGAAACATCCTGATTTTCTTCAAAAAACTGATAGGTCTTTTCCAAAAAGTCATCAGCTAAAAAGGCGTCATCATCAATGAAAGTGATATATTTTCCAGATGATTCCTCAATTCCACGATTCCTTCCATGCGAAAGTCCTTGCTTGGTTTCGAGGTGATACGATATTTTTAGCTGTGGATTTTCAGCAATAAATTGCTCTGCAATTTCTTTTGTATTACCAGGAGAATTATTGTTTACCAGTACAATTTCATACAAATCATTACTCAAGGTTTGTTCTTTCAATGATTTAAGAACTCCAGGTAAATATTTTTCACGATTGTATGTACTAATTGTTGCACTGATCATGGTCTCAACACAAACCCTTACGGCATTATTCTACCGAAACGGACTGCTCACCTTCTATTTCTTTTTCCAAACTCTCCTCTTCTTCCTTATGATCTTTTTCTTTGTAAACACCAAAGGCGATAAGTACAAGAATCAGAATAGTAGCACTCCAGGCCATTACACCAGAAGAGTTATAGGTTTCAGATTCAAAAACAAATTCAATTTTATGATCTCCGGCTGGAACTTCAATTGCTCTCAACACATAGTTAACTCGGCTAATTGGAACTTCACTTCCATCTAAATAAGCTGTCCAACCAATTGGATAGTGAATTTCGGAGAAAACTGCTAATTGATCCTCAGAAGAAGAAGAACGATACACTAAATGATCTGGATGGTATGAAACCTGATTAATACTACCCTCACCACTATATGAATCCTTAGAAATATTCTCTTTATAACGCTTATCAACGACTGTCGTTGTATGAACATCCCAACCTTGAATTCCAGTTCCACTTACCACCAAAACTCTGTCAAATGTAGAATCGATCATATTATTATATGCCCAATTCAATCCCTGAACACTATCCTTAATTAAACAAAGCTCCATATCTCCTTCAATAGCCTGAAAAGGAACCTGAATTGCAAAAGTATCCAACTTAGGAGGGAAACCAGAGTTAAGATTTACATCAATAAACCCGATAGACTCCTGCCCTCTAACAACTTTTGTTCCTTGCGAAATTTGACCATCAATTACAACCGGGTAGTTTCCAATAGCATCTATTTCATAGGCTCTGAAAGCATCCATTGCTGCAATTTCTTCATCTGCATTTTCAACAACTTTAATGTCTTTAGCAAACCAAACATTACCCATTGCATTTGGGTTTACTGAACCAAGTTGTGATCCAATAATCTCACCTGCTTTATCTCTTTTTGGAATAACAGAATACTTCATATTCAACATATCCAAAACAGATGGGTTTCTGAATCCTAAATGATACTCAATCAATTCCTGATAACGTCCAAGTTTAGCTCCATGATATCCTCCAAGCGATTTAAAGAAATAAGAAGCATAACTACTATTAAATGGATTCCCTTCTTCCAAAACTCTAAAGTTCGTTAATCGGTTAAAGGTTCTGTACTTTGCCCAATCTAACATTCTGGTTTTCTCTTTCCCCTTCAGGTCTTTGTCGAATGTAGATTTCATGACATTCATCGCTGAATCACATGAAGCCATGATTGCTGGATTAGCAGCCGTTTCCATATTATAGATGGCTGTTTCTCCGTCTCCTGCAGCAAAAGGATACTTATACTTATAATTTTCGGCCCATTGTTTATAGCCTTTTCCTTTTGATTCAACTCCTAAATAACGTCTGTTAACAGATGCTAAATCAGCTAAAATCAACAAAGCTAAAATCCCTGTAAGAGGAATGATGTTGATGAATTTTTTGATGTAAGCAAAAATAACTGCGATCCCTAATACCAGGAAGAGAATTGAACGCCAGACATCAGCTGTAAAAATAGATGAACGAACCAACTCAATATTCTCATAATACTGAGACATTGTTTCATATTGTGCCGGATCAGTAATTGATTCCAATGAATTTAATTCACCTGCACTCAAGAAAGTATTAAATGTTCCTGGAATCATTGTCATCAACAATAAGAAGAACAATAAGATTCCCGAAACGATGTAAAAACCTTTAATGTTTTTAAGCATTTCCTCTCTGGCTTTGTACAAACGGTGCAAGTATAAAATGGCCAATACAGGCAAGCAAAGTTCAGCAATCACCAAAATCATGGTTACTGTACGGAACTTGTCATAACCTGGCATGTAATCAATGAAAAACTGTGTGAATCCTGGAAGGTTTTTCCCCCAACTTAAAAGAATACACAAAACGGTTATTGCCAAAAGAGCCCACTTAATTTTATCTTTTATAAAGACTAAGCCTAATAGAGCTAATAAGATCACAATGATCCCAATATAAACCGGTCCTGATGTTCCGGGCTGATCTCCCCAATATTGATTAGATTGCTTTACATAAGGTCTCCATTGAGCATCTGCCTCCTTGATGTGATCGTCAATTTTATCATAGTTTTGAAGGTATCCAGACTCTCCTCCTTTATAATTAGGAACCAGGAACGTAAAAGTTTCTCCTTTTCCATAACTCCAATGAGTGATATACTCAAAGTCTAGCCCTTTATTCTTCTTTCCATCAAGAGAAGTAGCAAATTCGATCATTGCTGCTTCTTTAGTTGTAGCAGTTTCTTCTTTAGCTGGTGGAGTCAATTCTGATCCTCCACGAATAGTATGCTCAGCATATTCTGCCGTTCCACGGATATTTCCAATATTAACCAAAAGCGCCAGGGTGTAAGCAACAACCAAACCTCCGGTAATAATAAAGAATTTAGCAAGCTGGCCTTTTTTGATGTATCGAATCAACTCAACAATACCAATAACCACCATAATCATGGCCATATAGTAGGTAATTTGTAAGTGATTTGCCAGAAGCTCTAAACACATAAAAAGAGCCGACAGTCCCACTCCAAGCCACCAATTTTTGCGTCGATAGGCAAATATCATTCCTGCAATAAGCATTGGTGCAAAAGCAATTGCATAAGCCTTTGTGACGTGACCTGCTTCAATAATAACAATGAAATAAGATGATAGAGCGAAGGCTATGGAGCCCACTATCCCTATTAGCGGTTTCACCCTAAAGCTCATGGCCAGAATGTAAAATCCTACCAAATAAAGAAACAAAATAGAAATTGGTCTAGGTAACCACAAAGACATCATGTTTCTTAAGAAAATAGGAATTTCCCGTCCATTGTAAGCCATACTAATTTGTGTAGATGGCATTCCTGAGAACATCGAATTAGTCCATAAAATTTGTTCTCCGTCATTATTTCGATAATCAACAATTTCCTGCGAAGCTCCTAACCATTGCGTGACATCGCCCTGTTTTACAGAGTAGCCCTTTAAAGCGGGAAAAAAGTAAATACAACTGATGAGTAAGAATAGCGCTACAGCACCAAGATGCCATAGATTTTTTGGTTGTAGAATCCTTTCTTTAATATTCATAGGAAATTATTTTCGGATCAGGGCTGATTTCTCTTCCAGTTTGGTTTCATGAATGAAGTAAAAATCCTGATCAACGGTAAAAATATCATTTTTTTGAATAGGTGTCAGGAATTCATTTTTCAAAATAAAGAGCTGATAAGCTTTTTTAAGAAGAAAGTCTACTACACGTTGACGATTTTCTTTTCCTGACAATTCAATTTGTAAGAGAGGGAAATGAGTATCAATGGTTTTGTCGAGTGATGGAATAACGTATTGCTCAAAGCCTTCTACGTCACATTTTATGAAGTTTAGTTTTTCCAGGTTTTGTTCAGAAACAAGTTCGTCCCCTACCTTCATCGGCCCCTCAAAAGAAAGAATAGCTTCATTCTCCTCAGTGCCTTCTTCCACCACTTTGGTTAAACCATGCCTTACCACTCCATTTACAATAGGAATGGACATTTTAACCTTTTGTTTCGCTTCTCCACCAAGGGCACAATTGAAAAGCTCAACTCCCTTGGCCCCTTTCATATTACGGCTCCATACCTCCGCAAAAAGCGGAATGGGTTCAACAGCCAATAATTTTCCAGATTCACCAATGTGACGTTTTAGGAAATAGGAATAGTAAGCCAAATTGGCTCCAATATCCAAAACCACATCCCCTTTTTTGACCAATTTTGAAGTAAAGTGAAGCTCAGCGTACTTTGATTTAAAAAATCCCATCCGCATTAAACGGATATAGATTCCACTAATCATTTTAAGGTAACCTTTAAGTCCCAGAATTTTGACTAGTATTTTTCGAATCAATTTCAATCTTCAACTTCTTCAAATTCAACAAAATCTCCTTGTTGATCAGCCTTGCTGATCTTGGAAACTGTAGTTTTTCCGAAATTCTTCCTCGATTCTTCCATTGACCTTCTTTGAGCATTCAATTCACGATTCATTCGCTCTTGCTCATCCACATTTCGTTTGGCAATCATTAGCTTGCCAATGGACCTGAGCAATACGATCACCCCCAGAATGATTAAAACCGTTCTGAAAAGTCCCGTTATGCTCAGTAAAACCATTTTATTTACTTAAGTACAAGTTACGTTCGCTGTAAATCTTTTGGAAGTAAGGATCCTTTAAGTTTTCAATAAAACGGATTCCTTCTCCTGTCGATTTCATCTCAGGCCCTAATTCCTTATTCACATTCGGGAATTTACTAAATGAGAATACCGGAACTTTGATTGCATACCCCTCTTTTTTAGGAGTAAAGTTAAAGTCGGTTACTTTTTTGTCACCTAGCATCACCTTAGTTGCATAATTCACATAAGGTTCCTGATATGCCTTTGCAATGAAAGGTACGGTTCTGGAAGCACGTGGGTTGGCTTCGATCACGTAAACTTTATCGTCTTTAATCGCAAACTGAATGTTCAATAAACCAACAGTCTTTAATGCTACAGCAATCTTCTTGGTGATTTCCTCAATTTGCCCAAGTACCATATCTCCCAAGTTGTATGGAGGAAGAACAGCATAAGAATCTCCTGAGTGAATTCCAGCCGGCTCAATGTGCTGCATAATTCCGATGATGTAAACGTTTTCACCATCACAAATGGCATCAGCCTCAGCCTCAATGGCTCCACCTAAGAAGTGATCCAACAAAATTTGATTATCAGGCATTTCGTTGAGGATGTCCACTACGTGATGCTCTAAATCTTCTTTGTTGATTACAATCTTCATCTTTTGTCCTCCTAATACATAAGAAGGTCTTACCAAAAGAGGGAACCCAAGTTCTTCCGCTAAATCCAAAGCTTGTTCGGCGTTTTCAACAACCCCAAATTTTGGATAAGGAATGTTATTTTCTTTTAACAAGTTAGAGAATCGTCCTCTATCCTCAGCTAAATCAAGCGCATCGTAAGAAGTTCCAAGAATCTTAATTCCGTAACGCTCTAATTTCTCTGCTAACTTAAGTGCAGTTTGTCCACCTAACTGAACGATAACCCCTTCAGGTTTTTCGTGCTGAATAATATCGTAGATATGCTCCCAGAAAACTGGCTCAAAGTAAAGTTTATCTGCCGTATCAAAGTCAGTAGAAACTGTCTCTGGATTACAGTTGATCATTACCGTTTCATACCCGCATTCTTTTGCCGCCAATACACCATGAACGCAAGAGTAATCAAACTCAATTCCTTGTCCAATTCGGTTTGGTCCCGACCCTAAAACAACAATCTTTTTACGATCAGATACGATGGATTCATTTTCGTACTCAAAAGTTGAGTAGTAGTAAGGTGTTTGTGCTTCAAACTCTGCAGCACAAGTATCTACAAGCTTATAAACTCGTTTAATTCCAAATTCATTTCGCTTGTTATAAACTTCCGACTCCAAACATCTCAACAAGTGAGCAATTTGGCGATCGGCGTATCCCTTTTGTTTTGCCTCAAAAATGAGATCTTTTGGAATACTATCAATGTGATGTTTTTCTATTTCTTTTTCAAGATTGATCAACTCCTCAATTTGTCTTAAAAACCAATCATCAATCTTTGTTTTATTCTTAATGGTCTTGAATGGAATTCCTAATTTAATGGCATCATAAACGTGGAATAGTCTGTCCCAACTTGGATTTTCAAGACTGTGCAAAATTTTGTCCTGATTCACCAATTCTTTGTTATCAGCTCCTAGCCCATTTCTACCAATCTCTAATGATTGACATGCTTTTTGAAGGGCTTCCTGGAAACTCCTTCCAATTCCCATTACCTCTCCAACGGACTTCATTTGAAGACCTAATTTATCGTCAGCCCCTTCAAATTTCGCAAAGTTCCATCGTGGAATTTTTACGATTACATAATCCAATGTTGGTTCAAATAAAGCCGAAGTCGTTTTGGTAATCTGGTTACTCAATTCATCCAAATTGTATCCAATTGCCAACTTAGCAGCAATTTTTGCAATTGGATATCCCGTAGCTTTAGAAGCTAAAGCCGATGAACGCGATACCCTAGGGTTAATCTCAATGGCAATGATATCTTCATTCTCATCCGGACTTACAGCGAACTGTACATTACATCCTCCGGCGAAATTTCCAATCTCGCGCATCATTTGGATGGCCATGTCTCTCATCTTTTGGAAAGTAGTATCCGATAAGGTCATAGCTGGTGCCACAGTGATAGAATCTCCCGTGTGAATTCCCATTGGATCAAAGTTCTCAATAGAACAAATAATAACGACATTATCGTTGTTATCTCTCAACAACTCCAACTCGTATTCTTTCCATCCCATTAAGGCTTTGTCAATCATCACCTCATGAATCGGTGATAAATGCAATCCTCGCGTTAACAATTTGTCAAACTCCTCTTCTTCATAAACAATAGCAGCTCCAGTTCCACCAAGGGTGTAAGAAGCACGAATACAAAGTGGCAAACCGTATTCCTGAGCAATTTTCTTTCCTTCTAAGAAAGAGGTAGCTCTGGATTGAGGAGCCATTGGAATACCAATTTTATGCATGAGGTTTTTAAACTCCTCACGATTTTCAGTGATTTCGATGGCATCAATATCCACACCAATAATACGAACCCCAAACTCTTCCCATAGTCCAACTTCGTCACATTTAATGGCAAGATTTAATGCTGTTTGTCCTCCCATAGTAGGAAGCACAGCATCAATTTGATGTTTTTCAAGAATCTCTCTGATCGACTCAACCTCTAGAGGTTTAAGATAAATATTGTCGGCAACAACCGAATCAGTCATAATTGTTGCTGGGTTACTGTTGATCAACGTAACCTCAATTCCTTCTTCTCGAAGTGATCTGGATGCTTGAGATCCAGAATAGTCAAACTCACAAGCTTGTCCAATAACAATTGGTCCACTACCGATAATAAGAATTGATTTGATGGAATTATCTTTAGGCATAGATAGAATTTTTGCAGTACAAATTGCGTGCAAATTTATGTAGAATAATTTTGTTTCTCATCAACAAATCATGAATGTTATTCACAGTTTTTTCAGCTTTTGTTGATAGAATCCTATCTTTGAATCATGAGAGATAAATCTATCGTTTTAACCCGCTCACAAATTGATCAAAAAATTGATCGAATTGCTTTTGAGATTTACGAAAACAGTTTTGAGGAAAATGTCATCTATTTAGGGGGAATCAGCGGTAACGGTTTTCTTTTTGCCGAGCGATTAGTGGCTAAGTTATCTGAAATTTCGGATCAATCAGTTCGTTTGTTTGAACTAAGTATTGACAAAGATGCACCTTTAGAGCATGAAATTAACTTATCGGTAAGTAATGAAGAATTGCAGGGATCAACCATGATTTTGGTAGATGATGTAATCAATTCGGGCCGAACAATGAGTTATGCTGTAAGAAAGGTATTGGAAAATAAACTAAAGGTGTTAAAAATTGCCACCTTAGTCAATCGTACTCACCGTCGTTTCCCGGTTCATGCTGATTTTGTTGGGCTAAACATTGCCACGACCCTAAAAGATAATATCGTTGTTCAGTTAGACGGAGAAGAAGTTGCTTATTTAGACTAATAAGTAAGATTCTCATCCTAAACAAAACAAGCAAGTTCGTAAACTTGCTTGTCATTTTTATTTCGTTTACTAAGATTTTATTAAAATTCAAATTGCTTTCCTTCAGCAACCATTCTTCTCAATAAAACACTAGCTCTATAACGATCTTCGCCATATTCTTTTTGGAGACCGTCAAGTTTATTTAAAACTGTTTCTAATCCTATTTCATTCCCCCATTGCAATAAGCCTTTAGGATAATTCACTCCTTTTGTCATTGCCAAATCCACATCCTTTGGAGAAGCAATGTTTAAGAAGACAGCATCAACTGCTTCATTGATTAACATCACCAAAATTCGTTCTAATATTTGTTTCCCTAAAGCCTCATCTTTATTCGCTTCAGGCATTTCTGCACCTTCAGCATAATCATAATACCCTCTACCTGATTTACGACCGTACCAACCTGCTTCTGAATGGCGTTTTTGAGTAAATGACGGTTTATAACGAGGATCGTAATAGAATGCAGCAAATACAGTTTCGGTTACCGTATAGTTAACATCATTCCCTATATAATCCATTAGGGTAAAAGGCCCCATTCTAAATCCACCAAGCTCAGTCATAGCACAGTCAATAGTAGCAAAATCAGCCACACCTTCTTCATAAATGCGAAGTGCTTCTCCGTAAAATGGGCGAGCCACTCTGTTCACAATAAAACCGGGAGTATCTTTTGCCAATACAGTTACCTTTTTCCATGAGTCAATCAAATCTCTGGTAGAAGATACAATCTCCTGAGCTGTTTGAACCGCTGGAATAATTTCAACTAAAGGCATTAATGGAGCTGGATTAAAGAAATGCACCCCCAAAACCCGTTCTGCCTTTTGACAAGCTGCTGCGATAGATGCTACAGAAAGAGAAGAAGTATTGGTTGCTAAAACAGCGTCATCTCCACAAATTGTCTCCAAATCAGCAAATACTTTTTTCTTTATATCAAGATTTTCAATAATTGCTTCAATTACAATTCCGCATCCGGCAAAATCTTGCATCGAATTACTATACTGGATTCTATTTTGAATTGCCTCGGCTTCAGCTGAATCTACTTTTCCTTTCTCTACTAAACGAGCCATAATTTTGGCTAATTTCGCCTTTGCTTTCTCTAATTGTTCTTGGTTCGTATCACACAAAACGACTTCATGTCCCGACTGAGACGCAACTTGTGCAATTCCGGATCCCATTGAACCGGCACCCAATATTCCTACCTTAATCATCTTATCTATAAATCTTTTATTATTCTCCTTTAAATTCTGGCTTTCTTTTCTCTAAAAAAGCATTAACACCTTCATTGTAATCGTACGTTTGTCCTGCAATGGTTTGTAACTCCTCTTCTGTCTTTAACTGTGTCTCCAAATCTGAAATCATTGAAAGATTCAATGCTCTTTTTGTTAAACCAATTCCTTTTGTTGGCATTTTAGACAATTTCACGGCAATTTTCATCGACTCTTCAGCAAAAGTCTCATCCGCGAAATATTGATAAATCATACCCATTCGTTCTGCATCTTTGGCACTTACTTTATCTCCCAACATGGTTAAAGCAGCCGCTTTTTGCATTCCCACCAAACGGGGAAGAGTAAACGTTCCTCCCGAATCAGGTACCAAACCAATTTTACTAAAAGCCTGAATGAAACTTGCCGATTCAGTAGCGACACAAATGTCGCAAGCAAGAGCAATGTTCGCTCCAGCCCCAGCAGCAACACCATTTACAGCAGCAACAATTGGTTTTTCAATGTTTCTCAATCGTTCAATAATTGGATTATAGTGCTCCTTTACAATTGAAGTTAGTTCTGGTCCTTCAGGATCAATCGCCTCACCTAAATCCTGACCAGCACAAAAAGCTTTTCCTTCACCAATTATATAAATAGCTCTCACCTCCTTATTCTCTTCACATTCATCCAAACGATCCTGCAAAGCCAGGGCCATTTCACGGTTAAAACTGTTAAAAACCTTTGGTCGGTTTAATTTGATAATGGCAACTCCGCCTTGAATTTCGAAGAGAATAGAACTCATACCTTTTGACTTTAAAATTGTGCGCACTAAAATAAACAATCTCTCAACACCAAATTCATATTATTTGTAGATTTATCCCCTTCAAAAAAATGGTATGGGTAAAATTGTCTTAATCACCGGAGCAACGGCTGGATTTGGTCGTGCAACCGCACTTCGTTTTGCTGCTGAAGGGCACAAAGTTATTATCACCGGACGAAGAAAAGAACGTTTGGATGAGCTACAAAAAATAATTAAGGAAGAGCATCAGCAGGAAGTTTTAACCCTCAATTTTGATGTCAGAGACCAAAAGGCAGTTGAATCGCACTTACAATCTCTGCCAAAAGAATGGCAAGCCATTGATATATTGGTTAACAATGCAGGATTAGCCAGCGGATTGGATCCGATTCAAGATGGTTTGAGAGATGATTGGGAACGAATGATTGATACCAATGTAAAAGGTCTTTTGTACGTAACCGAAGCTATTTTACCTTATATGAAGGAGCGTAAAAGCGGACACATCATTAATATTGGCTCTACAGCTGGTAAGGAAGTGTACCCAAGAGGAAATGTTTATTGCGCCAGTAAACATGCCGTTGATGCGTTGACTAAAGGAATGCGAATTGACTTACTTCCATTAGGAATTAAAGTCACTCAAATTGCACCAGGTGCGGCAGATACTGAATTCTCAACTGTTCGTTTTCATGGTGACAAAGAAAAGGCTGATTCCGTTTACCAGGGTTACCAACCGATGACCGCAGATGATATTGCCGAATTGGTTTATTACAGTGCCACTTTGCCTGCTCATTTGTGTATTAATGATTTAGTAGTGACAGCTGTAGCCCAAGCTAATAGTTATGTTTTTCATAAAGAAGGATAATGACTTTTTATCAAAGTTCCTTTAAAACTCCCCTGGGGCAAATGACTTGTCTGGCAACAGATGAGGGAATTTATTTACTCGAATTCAAAAGCCGAAAAGAGCTTAAAAAAGAAATTGAGGCTTTGAAAAAGAAGTTTGATGCGACAATTGAAAAGGGAGATAATAAATACACCAAAATGCTCAAAACTCAACTGAAAGAGTATTTTAATCAGAAGCGTCAAAAATTCACCCTTCCGTTAAAACTAGATGGAACTGATTTTCAACTAAAAGTTTGGAGTGAGTTATTACTCGTTCCTTATGGTGAAACCAGAACCTATTTGGAGCAGGCAAAATCATTTGGTGATGAAAAAGCCATACGAGCTATGGCCTCTGCCAATGGAAAGAACAAAATTGCCATTTTGGTTCCTTGTCATCGTATTATAGGTTCGGATGGTTCTTTGACTGGTTATGCGGGCGGGCTTGAAAAGAAACGCTTTTTATTGAACCTAGAGCGGGAAGTTGCTGGCCCCAAAGACCTTTTCTCTAAATAAATCAAAATAGTAGTTGTGATTCAACTTATTTTCAGTTAAAGTTTTATCTGAGTATAAAAGATCGTAAACAAACTATCCCCCTCTTGGTCCTATTATTGTATTAATGTTACCTCTGAACTTATAGTAACGACTCCTTTTTAAATGGTAAAAAGAAAAAAGCCCACCCGCTTAGTAATGAAAAACTAAAAGTTCAGAGTTTTATATGATCAATTTTAACTTATGAATACTCTTTCCTGACTCCGTTCACCTTGTTCATTTTGACCAAATGTGCTTCCTGTCAGCTCGCTGCATGACCGGATTAAAAAATCTCCTTAACCTCCTCTTTTCTATAAGAATCCGTAATGGTTTATTGCAATTCTAGAATTGCCCTTTCAATAATTTCGTCTTGTGTTTTATCCAATGTATCGAGAAGAACATTTATATCTGGCTCAAAACCATTGTCAAGGTGTTGTTCCGAACCATCATCATCCACTCCAACAAACTCACTTACCGATAGGTTCCATATCCAACCATTTGCCAAATATCCCGCAGCAACGGAACCACTTCCTCCTCCTGTACGCTGGCCGATAAATGTTACATTATCCAACGGATTGACAGAATAGCAAAAGGTTGTTGCGGCACTATAGACAAAGCGATCCGTTAAAACAGCCACAGGTTTTAAAAATCGATAATCAGAACTCGCCGGTTTAAGGTTTGCAGGACTTTTTGAAAAATCATCCTCACCAGGACCAATCTTAAAATTCTCATAACCGATATAAACTTCCTGATCAGTAAAATAAGCGGCAATATTGGTTGCTAAAATTGGGTCTCCTCCAGTGTTTCCTCTAATGTCCACAATCATTCCTTTGGCTGAATTCAATGATTGAAAAACAGTCTCTAACTCTTCCGTCGATATTGAAACATTAAAAGATGGAATACGGATATAGGCTATTTCATTGTCCTGAGGAAGAAGGCCATAGATCATTCGTAAATCCGTTTCACCTATTGTTCCGAGGGAGTTCATTTCTGGAGCTACCGTGGCCCCAACATAGTTATCAACCAGAATTCCTCCATGAAGTGATATTGGATAACCGCTAATAAAATCATAACCACTGAAGTTTGTACTTTCTCCATTTAAGTCTTTAGTAAACAAGGCTGAATGCCCATCCTTTAACCGTTGTACAATAACGTTTAACACTCCAAACAAGGAGTCTGTGGTCATTTCTTCGGTTACAAATGGACGAAGAGAGTCAGAAAGGTGAGTCATATCAACTTTCTTAAATTCTAACATCCCATACTTCTCAGCTACAAGCTGGGTGTATTCCTCGAAAATTTCCGTATTGGAGGTTCCCGATTTGGGTTTTATAAAGACTTTTTCACAACTATATATGCTTAAAAATAGAATTAAGAGTCCTATAATTTTGATCCCCTTCACCCTTATTAATCCTTTAGAGTAACTCATCATTTTTACTTTTTATTAGTTCGTGTTTTAATTTTGTTTATATAGTTGAATCTAACGCTAAGAGTATGCGCAGCAATTGTTAGAGGATACCCTTTAATGGTTCTGTAATTAAACAAATCCCACGAATAGGTTAAACGCCATCTTTTTCTGAAATCCAATGATAACGTTGTTTCAATTTTGTTTAAGCTTCCAATGGTTTCGAAAGAAGCATACTTAAGATGAAGCGGACTTGTTGTTGCTTCGTCTTGAAAATTAAAGACACCTTCCTCTAGTACTTTTTGAACGGCACTATAGGCAAAGCTAGTACCCTCCCGGGCAACTGAAAACAACCCCAAGGCCAATTCAAAATTAATCTTCAGATCCTTATTGATCGGTCTTGTATAACGTCCCAATGCAGAAACGGTAGAGCTAAGAACTATTCCTGTACTATTATTCCCCAGATCGGCAAATCTTCTGAAGTTTCCATTTGCCAATGTCCACTTTCCTCCAAGCTGATAGTTTTCGGTTAATTTTCTCGTATAGTCAAAAGAATAACCAGCATCCAAATAGAACCCTTTACCTACATGCGAACCTGTTCTCAATGCGGAATATCTCGTCCAAAAGTCAGTGTTCCAAACATAATGATCACTTTCACGACCTGTCCCCAAATTAAAGCTTCCACTTATTCCGTTATAAGCTACATTTGAAAACTTGGCATCCTGGTATGCTCCCATTCCCCCTCCTACCCCTACATAGGTCTTCTTTTGAACTTTCCTTCGGATGTTTTCGCTTTCCTCTTTGATTTGAGAAAAAGCAAAATTTGCGGTAAAACATATTACCAAAAAGCTTATTATTTTATTCATATTTCAACTTTGTCAATGATTTTTTATTACAGCGCAAATAAAAGTCAATTACCTTATTCGGTAAATTGAAAAATCATGGAAAGGTGTTTGAATTTCTGAAATCCGAACAACTTTAATTTGAGTTCTTTCTCCTGTATTCACTTGGTGTGGTACCCGTTTCCCTTTTAAAAGCAGCATAAAATGTACTTCTCGATTTAAACCCAACTTCCAACCCAATTCCTTCCACGGATAGGTGTGAAAATTTCTTTTCTTTCAACATTGCTTTCGCTTTTTCTATTCTGAAATTATTTATGAATGCATTGAAATTGATTTTTAGGCATTGATTAATGCAGGAAGACAAATGTCTCGAATGAATATCAAGGGCCGTTGAAACATCTCTAATTGTCAAGTCAGGCTTTGTATAAACTTCTGTTTGGATAAGATAATTTTTGGCTCCGCTAATGACGGAGTTCATCTCTGATTCCAGAATTGTAGTTGAGGAGCCTATTTCCTTTTCGTTTCTACTCTCAGTCGAAAGATTTTTTTTCAAGGCCTTTTCCGCAATTACCGGAATGACCTTTTGCTGGAATATCCCCCTTAATGAAACCCAATAAAGAAGAAGAATATTTATAACGGATAATGTAAAATAAAAGATGTCTTCGGTAAAAAAGATCGTTACCAAACTAGCTACAAAAGTGTAACCGATTCCGATCAGTGCAAAATTTCTGGCCCATAATAACTCCCTGTTTTCAATAGAAGAATATTGATTTTTTAACTCTTTGACATGTCGACGCACAAACCAAATAATTTTAAAGGCAATAATCAAATCAAAAATCACATAAAAAATCAGATTTAAAATATAGGCTGTCAGTTGATAGGAATAATCTTTTAGTACAAAGAATGAAATCATTTCTAGAAGCATTAGTCCAATTCCCAACCTCAAGGGCCACCATTCTATTTTTTCAGATAAAATAGATACGTTTTGGACATACCCATAAAACAAAGGAAAAAAGAGCCAACTCATATTTACAATCTCAAAAGCTCCGTCAAAATAAGAAGTCATAAAACCTAATTCAGTGACAATGCCTGGAAATAATCCCAAAGCATAAGTCAAAATGAAAATGGCCAAAAACAGTTTTGATTTTGATCGATCGAAATTCGCAATCAAGAGCACCGTTCCTAGAATTACCCCTTGTAAAAAGCCCAACACCTCAATAGTCGTCATGAGACTAAACGTCAAGTCCATATTTCCCAGAAGTTTTAATTGATTTTTTTAGCAAGCCCATCGTAAATTTAAATTTCATTAAACCTACCACGGTATACCGTTGATGACAACGATAGCGCTTCTTTTACATCCCGATTTCTTCCATGGTGTTGAATGCAAAAGATTTATAACCATTCAAAAGTATAAAAAAGAAACGCTTTTTATTAGGCCCTGAACAGAAAGTTATTCACCTTAAGGACCTTTTTTCTCAATAGGATAAAAAAAAGTAATTTTGGTGTAACTTATTTTAAGTTAAAGTGTCATACGAGTATAAAAGATAACAAACTAGCTATGAAATTTCTGAGTTCTATTATTGTATTAATGCTATGCCTGGGTATTTATGCCTGGACTTATAATAGCAATACCTTTTTTGGTGGTAACTGCAAAAAAGGAAAAGGCCCTGTTACTAAAGAAAATCGAAGAGTTGAAAATTTCGAGGCAGTAGACCTTGATATCTCAGCCAGTGTAATTTTAAAGCAAGGAGCTGAAACTTCCGTTGCTGTAGAGAGTAATGCAGATCTTCTTCCATACATTAAAACTAATGTGAGTAATAATACTTTAATGATTTCAACAAAAGACTGTAATTGCATCAATTCTTCTGATGGAATTAAAGTTTATGTTACGACTCCTGTTATTCATGATATTAGCATTAACGGCAGTGGAGATATTATTTCTAAAGGAAACATTGAAAGTGACAAACTAAGTTGCTCCATTAACGGAAGTGGCGATGTTGTCATGAAGGAATTGAATGTAGAACATTATTCGGTAGACGTAAATGGTTCAGGAGATGTTATTTTGGATGGATCATCCTCTAAAACAGCTGACATTAACATCAACGGATCTGGAGATGTTATTTCTGAACTTCCAACAAGCGCTGTAGCAGTGAGTATTGCAGGATCAGGAGATGTAGAGGTTCACGCTACTTCGGCAATGGATGTAACTATTATGGGGAGTGGAGATGTTATCTACCACGGAAATCCCAAAATATCTCACAGTGTAATGGGATCAGGAGATCTTATTGAACGATAAAAACTTTCCTTTTTTATTCTAAAGCCGGATATGTGTATTCATATCCGGCTTTTTATTTAGTATCCTACTTGCTGTAAAAATTCCTGAACAGGCTTCTTATTTTCTAAAGCCCGAATAAAAGCAGAACCAATAATTGATCCCTCAAAATAATGATGAGCAATCTTAACTGTCTCTCTATTATGAATTCCAAATCCAAGCAAAACAGGGGATTTTAGGTTTAATTCTCTAACATCCTTAAAAGCATCCAACTGCTCCGCTGAAAATGTATTTTGTTTTCCTGTAATTGAGGCTGAAGAAAGTAAATAAATGAAGGCTTTACTCTTTTGATCAATTTGTACAATTCGTTCAGGATTATTCGCTGAAGCTAAAAAGATTAACGGAACTTCAAATTGTTCAAACAAAACCTCATAGTGCGAATGATAGAGTTCAAAAGAAACATCCGGGATGATTACCCCATCCACTCCAACTTGCTGACATCGTTCCAAAAAAGCTTCCAGTCCAAATTGAAAAATAGGGTTAAAATAGCCCATTAAAACAATAGGAACTTCAGTACTCTTTCTCAACTCTTTCAATTGCTCAAACAACAGCAAGAGGTTCATTCCGTTTTTCAAGGCCACTTCTGAAGATTGCTGAATTGTAGTTCCATCAGCCAAAGGGTCTGAAAAAGGGATTCCAATTTCAATTAAGTCTACTCCATTTTTATCTAAAAGTGGAACCAGATTTAAAAGTGACTCCTTTTCAGGAAAACCGGCTGTTATAAAAATGGAACAAATCCCTTTTTCCTTTTGATCAAATAACTGTTTTATACGCTTTTTCATGAGATGTTTGAGATATACGTTTCCAAATCCTTATCTCCTCGTCCGGAGAGGTTAATGACCACACATTTGTTTTTTAAATCCACTTTTTCGAGGGTAGCCAATGCGTGAGCCGATTCCAAAGCAGGAATAATCCCTTCCATTTTGGCTAATTGTTGAGCTGCTGTTAAAGCTTCCTCGTCTGTTATCGAAAAACTCTCCACCCTCTGATATTTAATCAAATGAGCATGTAAAGGTCCGATTCCAGGATAATCCAATCCGGCCGAAATGGAATAAGGCTCCGTAATTTGGCCATTTTCGTCTTGCATTAAAATCGTCTTGCTACCATGAATTATTCCATCTGTACCTAAAACTGAAGTAGCTGCAGACAATCCACTATCCAGTCCCTTTCCTCCACCTTCGGCAATCAGTAATTTAACAGGATCATTCAAGTAATGATAAAATGCTCCAACCGCATTCGACCCTCCTCCTACACAAGCAATAATCACCTCTGGTTGTCTTTGAATTGCCTTGAATTGTTGTTTCATTTCTTTACTAATAATTGACTGGAAATGAGCCACAATTTGAGGATAAGGGTGAGGGCCTACTACCGAGCCAATCACGTAAAAAGTATCCGGATTATTAATCCAATAACGAATGGCTTCATTGGTAGCATCTTTGAGTGTTTTACTTCCCGATGAAGCTGGAATCACCTCTGCTCCCAACATTTTCATTCGACTAACGTTTGGTGCTTGTCGTTTGATATCCATTTCCCCCATAAATACCTTGCATTCTAATCCCATCAAAGCACAGGCTGTAGCAGTTGCAACACCATGTTGACCAGCTCCGGTTTCAGCTATAATGCGTTTTTTGTTCATTCGCTTAGCCAATAAGACCTGACCTATGCTGTTGTTGATTTTATGAGCTCCGGTGTGATTTAAATCTTCTCGCTTTAAATAAATCTCCGCCTCATATTTAGTGGACAGATTTTCGGCTTTATACAAGGGAGTTGGACGCCCAACGTAGTCTTTCAACAACTGCAAATACTCTGCTTCAAATGTTTTATCCTCTTTGTAAGAATCAAAGGCCTTTTTAAGCTCTTCAACTGGTTGATGAAGCATTTCCGGAATATAAGCTCCTCCATATTCACCATAAAAACCATGTTCATCAATAAGCATAATCTTTTCGTTTTAGTTCTTGAATAAATTGTTGAATAATCCGTCCATTTTTAATTCCCGGACGAAGTTCAAATCCGCTGTTTAAATCCACTCCATAGAGCATTGGATGTTCTAGTTTTTTAATTTCAATTACGTCCGATAAATGAATTCCTCCGCTCAACAGAAAAGGTGTTTTTCCTTTGTATTTTTCTAAAACTTCCCAATTGAATTTAATGCCATTTCCTCCTGCCATTTTTCCTTTTGTATCAAACAGAAACAGACTGGCATGCATATATTGCAAACATTGTTCAAAATCAAAATCATCATGAACTGAAAAAGCCTTGATGATCTTTATTTTAGAGGATAATTCTTTTATCTGTTCAGGCGATTCATTGCCATGCAACTGTGCAAAATCCAACTGAAAATCTTTTACCTTTTGTAAAATGACCTCCGTGGTTTCATTGACAAAAACACCCACTTTAGAAATTGGAAGTCCCGCAATCCAATTTTGTAATTCGGAATTAGAGTGAATCATCCGAGCTGATTGCTCATAAAAAATCAACCCCATCATATCGATCCTTTGCTGCAGCAATTGGTGGATATTCCGTTTTTCGGTTAAACCGCAAACTTTTACTTTCATCTTACAACAGTTTAGGTATTAACGAGGCCTCCAAATCATTCAGCAATTCGGGATTTTTTAAAAGAGATTCTCCAATTAAAAAACCATCATACCCTAAAGAAGAAAGGGCCTGAATTTGATCAACCTCCCCTATTCCACTTTCACTGATTTTGACCACATTTCGCGGTAACTCGACATAAAGTTGTTTAGACATTTCTACATCTACTTTAAGACTATCTAAATTCCGATTGTTAATCCCAACGATATCTACATACTCATTGTAATGATCAATCTCCTCTGCTGAGTGAAACTCCATTAGCACCTCCAAACCAATTGATTGTGCAATACAAGCCAAATGTTCAGAATAATAATCGTCCAAAATGGCTGCGATGAGTAAAATAGCGTCTGCACCAGCAGACTTGGCTTGAAACAATTGATATTCATCGACAATAAAATCCTTTTGCAAAATGGGTAAATTGGTCTTTGACCGAGCTGTTTGAAGGTCGAGCATTGATCCTCCAAAGTAAGTTTGGTTGGTCAGAACAGAAATTCCCGAAACTCCTGCTTTTTCGTAAAAGTCAACCACTTCTTTCAGCTCTCTTTTTTGAAAATCACCATGCGAAGGTGACTTTCGTTTGAATTCAGCAATGATTCCTGAGTTTTCTTTAATTGACCTCGCCAAAGAATGGCACTTTCGGTCAAAGGTAGGTAGCGTGGTCAGTTGAGAGACAGGCATTTTTTCTCTTTGCCGCTCTATTTCCAATTTTTTATCTGCAATAATTTGTTTTAACAGTTTCATGTCTAACTTATTTTGATAATTCGATGGTAGATTGCAGACTTTTTAGTGCTTTCCCATCCATTAATGATTTAAGAGCTTCTTCTCGAGCTTTGTTAAAATTCAATTCCCCATTCACACACTGAATTCCAATAGCAGCATTGGTCAAAACCACTTCATTTTGGGCTTTAGTTCCATATCCATTCAACACCTTTTCAAAGATTTCCTGAGCTTCCAAGATGGTGGTTCCTCCGTGAAGATCAACCGGATTTAAAGGTTCAATCCCATACTCTCCCGGATAAATTAATTCTTCAGATTGACGGGATAAAAACTTAAAAGGAGAGGTCAAACTTACTTCGTCATAACCATCTAGCGAATGGACAATAGCAAAATTTTGTCGCTGATTTTGTAGCACTGATTTATAAATACGGGCTACTTTCAAATCAAATACTCCGGTTAATTGAAAATGAGGTTGTACCGGATTCACCAGTGGACCAAGAAAGTTGAAAAAGGTTCTAATTCCCAGATCTTTTCGGATAGGCGCTAAACGCTTGAGACAAGGATGATTCAGTGGTGCATGTAAAAACACCAAATTCGATTTTGCCAACTGACGATTCAACTGCTGATCCTGATCATGAAAACGATACCCCATCGCCTCCAACAAATTTGATGATCCACAATGCGAAGAAGCGCCGTAATTTCCATGCTTAATCACTGGGTATCCCGCTCCGGCAATAACAACTGCGCTTAAGGTTGAAATATTGAAAGTATTTTTTCCATCTCCACCAGTTCCACAAACATCAATGGCCTCCTTTGGCAAAGAAGATGGAACAATGGCCCTCTCTAAAAGTGCATTTCTAAATCCCTGGACTTCTTTTTCGGTAATCGAACGCATTAAAATGCATGAAATAGCAGCCACAATTTGAGCATCATTCGCTTCTTCATTCACAATAGCCGATAACAATTCAGCTGCTTCTTCCTCTTCGAGATTTTCATGCCTAAACAGCTTGTCTAATAACTTTTTCATGAAGTCTGTTTTTTGCGATGTTTAAGAAATTGGCAATTATTTGCTCCCCTTGAGGAGTTAGGATAGATTCGGGATGGAATTGAAGACCATAAACCGGGAAGTTTTGTAAACGAATCCCCATCAAGATGCTATTTGGACCAATGGAAATAGGTTTAATATTGAGCGGTAAGGAATTTTCATTGACTACAATAGAATGGTACCTTCCCACCTCAAAAGGATTTGAAACTCCTTTAAAAATTTCGTCTCCATTGTGTTCTATTTCAGATGCCAAACCGTGTACGGGCTTATCTAAATAATTGAGTTCTCCACCTAACTCTTCAGCAATTGCCTGCATTCCCAAACAAATTCCTAAAATGGGTTTAGTACTGTGATAACGTCTAATAACTTCTTTGATAAAACCCGACTCAGAAGGTTTTCCTGGGCCTGGAGATATAATAATGGCGTCGTATCTGTAAAGGTCCGCAGGATCAAATTTATCATTCCTGACAACCGTCACGTCTGTTTCAAAACGATTCAGTAATTCCCTCAAATTAAAGGTAAACGAATCATAATTATCGATTAAGATGATTTTCATTTTATGTGGTTTGCGAGCTCAATAGCTCTGTTGATTACTCTGACTTTATTCTCCACTTCGGCCACTTCATTCTCAATCACCGAATCCATTACAATTCCGGCCCCAGCCTGATATTCCAATAGTCCATTTCGGCTGAGACAAGAACGGATGACAATGGCCATATTCACATCTCCATTTGCTGCAATGTGTCCAATAGCTCCTCCGTAATAGGTTCTGGGATCTTTCTCGTATTGATTAATGAGTTCCATGGCTTTAAACTTTGGAGCTCCACTTAAGGTTCCTGCTGGAAAAGAACCTCCAAAAGCTGTAATTGGTGAGAAATTTTCTAGTTTACCTCGCACCTTAGAGACCATGTGAATGACATGAGAGAACTCCTGGATTTCTTTAAGAGTTTCGGCCTTTACTCCTGAACAAAATTTGTTAAGATCATTTCGGGCCAGGTCTACCAGCATTGTGTGCTCAGCATTCTCTTTTACATCTTCTGCCAATTGACGGGATAATTCAGCATCTACCTCTGCTTTACCGCTTCTTTTCACCGTTCCGGCAATGGGATTAATCTCTGCCATTCCGTCAAATACTTTAAACTGAGCCTCAGGTGAAGCACCAAACAATTTGGCCTTTTCCAAATCAAAGAAAAAGAGATATGGTGATGGATTTAAAGCTCTTAACTGCCTGTAGACTTCAAACTCGTCTCCATTAAACTGCTGGCTAAATTTTCGGGAAACAACCAATTGAAAAACATCTCCCCTCGCTACATTTTCCTTGGCCTGAGAAATAATAGTGGCCAATTCTTCGTCCTCCATATTACTTTGCTTCTCTCCAATTGTTTGAAAAGCATTTAGATGTTTTTGACGTTTGAAGGTTTGAGCGATGAAATCCTCAGTTCCTAAAAAACTCTCCGGATTCAATGAATTCTCAATAACTGTAGCTGTATTTTTAAAATTGTCAAAGACCAATAAATAGCGATAGATCACAAAAAATACCTCAGCTAACTCATCATTAGAGTTTAGTTTTATCTCCTCAAAATAACCTACTGAGTCATAAGCAAAAACTCCAAAAAAACCATTCAAGGCTGCTGATTCAGAATGAATAAACTCATAATCAGAAAAGAGTTTTTCCAATTGGCTTTCTCCCTCCAAACTAAAATTCTCCACCAATTGATTCTCTTCCATAATCTCTACCTCACCTTGATGGACCTTTAAACGTACAAGAGGGTCACAACCTACGAAAGACTTGCTGTTACTGCGACTATGGTAATCTGAACTCTCAAATAAGGAAGTTGAAATGTACTTATCTCTTAGGTTGAGAAAAGCAGCTATTGGCGTTAATGTGTCACTTAAAAAGTGTTTTTGTCTACTGTATATTTTTTTCATTTTTTGAAATTTTACTTGAGTTAAGGGAAAAGAAAAACGGCTTACCGTGAGTACGATAAGCCGTTTGTTAATTATCTAGGAATACAAATTGCTAATCCACCCACCAACTGCGAGTAGACCACCACCAATTTGTATTTAACATTCTTGTTTTCATCTGAAAAGGACGGAATAAAACTAACCGTCTTTGCGCAACAAATCTTTTGAATTTATTTTTAATTATCCAAAAAAAAAATTGAAACTTTTTTCAGACAAACACTATAACACCTTGTTTTTCAATAAGAAAAGAATTGATTTTTTTGTTTTATTTCAACTTTTTAAAATTATTTAGCTTTTCTGCATAGATTTGTAGCACGATGCAACGATTAAGTACAAACAAATTTCACTGGAACTGGTTATTCTAATAATCAGCAGGGAGGTTTGTGATCAAAATATACATTAGAAGAGTCTCCCAATGGGAGACTTTTTTTTTGAAGAAGAAATTATGAAATTGAGAGAAATGCAACGACCGATCATTATTTCAGGCCCCTGCAGCGCAGAGACCGAAGATCAGGTTATTGAAACAGCCAAATTGCTAAAAGCAACCGGAAAGGTTAATATTTTGAGGGCTGGAATTTGGAAGCCCAGAACACGTCCTGATTCTTTTGAGGGAGTTGGTGAAGTGGGATTGGAATGGTTGGTAAATGCTGGAAAAGAAACTGATCTTCCTGTTATTACTGAAGTTGCAAACTCATCTCATGTTGAGAAAGCACTAAAAGCCGGATTTGACCGATTATGGATTGGAGCTCGTACTTCTGTTAACCCCTTTACAGTTCAGGAAATTGCAGATTCATTGAAAGGAGTTGATAACATTGAAGTTTTGATTAAAAACCCTATCAACCCGGATGTAAATTTATGGATAGGTGCTATTGAACGATTTTATCGGGCAGGAATTAATGAAGTTCATGCCATCCACCGCGGATTTTCATCTTTCAAATCAGACAAATACCGTAATGAACCCATGTGGGAAATTCCATTGGCCTTAAAACGTGTTTTTCCTGAAGTAAAACTGATTTGTGACCCATCACATATTTGCGGAAGAAGGGACATTTTGCTGGAAGTTTCCCAAAAGGCTATTGATCTTATTTATGATGGATTAATGATTGAATCTCATCTCAATCCTGATGAAGCCTGGAGTGATGCCAAGCAACAAATTTTACCGTCAGACTTGGGCGAATTGGTAAGTAGATTGGTTCTGAGAAATGAACAGGTTGATGATCCCGTTTTTACTAAGAATTTAAGTGAATTGAGACAGAAGATTGATGAGATTGACCGTGATTTGATGAAATTAATTGCCTCCCGAATGGAGATCACCAATGAAGTTGGACGTTTCAAAAAGAAGAATAACATGACTATTTTACAACCTGAACGTTGGGCTCAAATTAAACATCTGCATCAAGAAATGTCCAAAGAGTTTGCTTTATCAGACAAATTTGTAGAGAAATATCTTTCGGCCATTCACCAGGAATCCATTCGTCATCAAACTAAAATCATGAACGGTTAATGGTACATCACGTTTCCAATCAAACACAAATAGACCAGGTCATCGCACCTCCATCAAAAAGCTATGCTCAGCGTATTTTTTTAGCCGCAGTTCTTTCATCTGAACCAACGATTATTGAAGCCATTGGAGAGAATGAAGATATTAATCATCTTATTCAAATTGGAAGAGATTTAGGTGTAGAATGTCATAAAAAGGGAAATGGATCCCTGGAAGTAATTCCCAGTAACTTTCCTGCAGCAGCTGAGTTAAATATTGGTGAATCAGGACTTGGAATTCGACTTTTAGTGAATGTTTTGGCTTGTATTGGTGGTGATTTTCGCATTGAAGGAAAAGGGAGTTTAGCTTCTCGTTCAATGATTGAATTTGAAGGAATAATGAATCAATTACAGGTGAATTTTCAATCTGAAAATGGTTTTATTCCGCTTCAAATTAAAGGAAAAGCCAAAGGAGGTGAAATTTTGTTTGATGGTCAAAAAAGTTCGCAGTATCTCAGTGGATTATTAATGGGACTTCCTCTTTTAAATGAAGATTCGGTTATTGAAGTTTCCAATCTCAAAAGCCGTCCCTATGTGGATATTACATTGGATGTGTTGAACCAATTCGGAATTCAAATTCGTCATGATAATTACCAAACTTTTTACATCAAAGGAGGGCAAGTCTACCAAACCCCAAAACGAATAAAAGTAGAAGGTGATTATAGTGGAATGGCGAACTTTGTTGTTTTGGGAGCTATTCAAAATGGGATTTCCATTCAAGGACTTTCTCCCCAATCTGTACAAGGTGATAAAGCCATTTTAGATGCACTCCATTTGGCTGGTGGTAAATACGAATGGGAAGGTGAAACACTTCACATTTTACCCACTACATTAACTTACTTTGAATTTGATGCAAATGATTGTCCAGACCTCTTTCCTCCCTTGGTGATAATGGCAGCTGCTGCTAAAGGTACAAGCATTATAAAAGGATGTAAACGACTAGTTCATAAAGAAAGTAATCGTGCAACTGTCATTCAGTCCGAAGCAGCAAAAATGGCTTTAAAAGTGGAGTTACAAGAAGATGAAATGTTCATTTTTGGAAAGGCAAAACTCAAGAGCACAACAATTGACTCTCACAATGACCATCGAATAGCCATGATGGGGGCAATTGCAGCTACATTAACCGAATCAGGAATAGAAGTCAATGAATCAGAAGCTGTTAGAAAAAGTTTCCCTAATTTCTGGGAACTGTTTTAAGCTGTATTACAATTTTGTATATTCGTAGTTCAACCCTATAAAAAATCCCTCTGGCTACGCAATCACCGACACTAGAGAAACATTACGAACAAGCTAAGTATGTCGTAAGTCGTAATTTATTTACTGTACTTACCCTCATTCTCTTTGCCTTGTTTATTCCTAACCTAATTCAGTGGGATTTAAATGCAATTTCCACTGGAATTGGAGCCCTATTTTCATTAGTGGTGCTTATTATTCTCATTCGCAGTAAGAAGTATCACATCGCAGCAGTTTCGTCCATATTTCTGTCCTTTGGAATCATTCAAACCAACCTAACCATTCAATCCAACTTCCACAATTTCCTGGATTTTATGTGGATTATTATCATGACACTTTATGTGTACTTTGTATTAGGAAAAATATGGGGCGCCTTTACCATGTTCCTCAATATAGCTGGTTTGACGGTTATTTTTGTAGGGGAATCACAAGGATTATGGAAACTCATCCCAAAAGAGCTAACCCTATTTTCTAAATACAACTTTATTATTAATGCTTCTGTTGCTTGCCTTATCTTTTGCTATTTAATCAATCAAATGATTAAACAAACTAAGCTGGCAGAAGAGAAACTAACCAAATCCAATGATGAACTCAGTGTTCTCAACGAAGAAAAAACGCTAATGCTCAAAGAGATTCATCATCGGGTAAAAAATAACCTGCAGGTAATTACCAGCTTACTTCGTTTACAATCACATGAAATGAAAGATGATGGAGCTCGACGTCATTTTCACGATTCCATTAACCGCGTTTCGGCCATGGCGATGATCCATGAAAAAATGTATCAGTCCGAACTTTTGAACCAAATTAGCCTTAAACAATATCTGGAAACTCTGGTAGATGATTTAATTATCTCTTACTCAGGAAATACAGAAATTGAGCGTCAGATACAATCTGACATCAAAACCATTAACCCCAAACATCTGGTTCCTCTTGCACTCATTTTTAATGAATTGGTTTCCAATTCTATTGAACATGCCTTTAAGAATAAAACTAAAGGACAAATTAGAATTGATGCTCGTTACACCAATAAAAAAGGGCTAATTATTCATTATTCCGATGATGGTGAATGGTTGATGCCTAAAGATGAATCATCTTTTGGTTTAGAGTTAATTGAAACCTTTACTCACCAGTTGGATGGAACCTTTGAACGAATTACTGAAAACGGAACCACCTATCGTTTCCTCTTCAACTCAAATTTTTAGCTTCTTGGCATGAACCGAAGTCTTTTTCGGATTCCAAGGATCGTTGTAAGACAACTTAAAGAAGGTTTCTTGTAAATAGGCTATCGAACGTACAATTCTCAGGTAAAACCCAAAATAGAATACCATGCACGGAATGTATAACAAGAAATACGACATTGGTGCATGCGAACGCTCTCTGTACAGCGAATAAATCGTGAACTTAACGAAGTTGGTCACAGTGTAAAGCAGGATATTTGTAATGAAAATATTGACAATTAAAGAAGGATAATTGATCAACATATCACTTAAATAAACGTACCACTTAACATTCAAAATTAAGTTGTAAGTGATATTCTCCACAAAAGAGATAAAATTTGCAAAACGGAAGGATTGATTCGGATACAAAACATCCTTATGCTTACGAATCCTAAAACGAATCAATGATTTATCCCAACGTAAACGCTGCTTCGTCAACTTTTTAAAAGTGTCAGGAGCATTTGTCAGGCACATAGCATCCTGCGCAAAACGGATTTTATACCCCAGCTTACGAATTTTCACAGTGATATCACCATCCAAACCGGGACCAATATCCCAACCTTTTACTTTATCCAATACATCAGCCCTAAAAGCTCCAAAAGCCCCTGAAATAATACGGTAAATCCCTAAATGTGAAGTTACCACCCTACCAATACTAATGGTATCATAGTATTCAATTGCCTGCAAAGAAGTAACCAATCCGGTATCATAGTTCCGAACATTCACATTTCCTCCAACTCCTCCAACATCCTTCTCCATGTAAAAAGGAATGATGATTTTCTCAATAGCGTCTCTATCGTAAGAACAATCTGCATCCAGGTGGACAATGTATTTTCCTTTGGTGAATCGGAGTCCAAAATTGGCTGCAGAAGCCTTTCCTCCTCGAATTTCATTTCGGATAAACAGGTCAATTAAACCAGCACGTTGTAAATCCCTACCAATAGTTGGTGTATCATCATCAGAACCGTCATCAATGACTAAGATTTCGGTGTTTTTATAAGTTTGCTCGTTGAGAGACTTAATGAGCTTATAAATGTGTTTTCCCTCATTTTTTCCGGGAATAATAATAGATACCAGTGGGTTCTCGAACAAAAATTGTTCTCGTGCCATGGCATATTTATCCTTGTTATAATGCTTACGGATTTTCCATAAATTGAGTACAAACCACTCCAAAGCGAAGTAACGAACAAACTCAAAAAAGATGTAAAACCAGAAAAGACGAATAAAGTGATCGAGCGTTAAACTCGAAAGGAAACGGACATAATTATCTATTAATTCCTCTATCACTGATTAAAGTCCTTTGTTAATTGGTGAATATGTAAATCCGGAGAAAGTTTATAATCCAATTGAACCACTTTGTGCTCAAAGTTCACTTCCATATTGTTAAAGGCCGTAGCCATTAATTTTTTCAAAATCTCAATAATTTCCTTCAAAATACGAATGGAGATTTTGTATGGAATTTCGTTCATTGAAAGCACGATGGTAGACGAACTTTGGAATGAAATAACATCCGATGAACGGATGTTTGATCGAATTACCTTTACAATATCCTTCAACAATCCTTTTTGAACCTCAGACCCAATTTTAGAATAAACTTGTGAAGGATTAATGATGTGAATTGCACAAACATTTGAAGAACCTTCCGTCTGTCTTAAACGCTCAATCTCATATTTTAACATGGTTTTGAACGTCTCAAACTTCACAGTTCCAATAATTTCATCAATATCTTTAGAAGTACTAACAAAGCCATTAATGGCCGCTAACTCACCTTTTTTCGTCAATGAGTACTTCTTAATTTCCCTTCCGTTTAGCTGCTCAACAGAATTATCGGTTTGACATGAGAGACACTTGGCTTTTACATTGTAATCCTGGAATTTGTGTGAACAATTCTTACACTCATGTAAAACAGATGGTTTATCATAATCCACCCCAATGTGTCTTAGACGCTTGTTACACTTTGGACAATCTAACTGATCATCAATTTCGTTTCTAAAATCACGAATGGGTCCAACGTACCCACATGGGAAGTGGTGAATAATATCCTCGGTTTGAGAGTTGGAACTACCACATTTAGGACAAACCTCACGGTAACTTAAATGCCCCGAAGAGCATTGTGAACACAAATAGGTTCTATCTACATATTCCGACTCAAAAATTCCCTCTTGCTCAGCAATATCGAGAATTTCTAATACCGTATGTTCATCATTTTGACGAAAGTTTACCGACAAAATAGGATAGGCATAGTTGATTCCTGAATAAACATATGGAATCGGATCTAAATCTTGAATTTCACAGGTATACATGAAGCTAATAAGCTTCTCAATCATCTGAGCCTCAAAAGAAATAGAATTGGTAAACTTAAGATCTGAAACCCTTGATAAAATTCGTTCTACCTCAGGAATAATGAACTCAATTTGATCCAGATTAAATAAGGTTCCATCAATCAACTTATTTACCAACGCATCATGAATATTGATTCCTTTTAAAATGAAAATTGGCTTCAAATAAATATCCGGGCTATTGTGCGAACGTACTCTCCGTACAATTTGTCGAATAAAATCAACGTCTTTTCCGTCAATGATAAGTGCATTATGATATTGCACTTTCTCAACACTAAGGTTATCCATATGATCAATGATCAAAAAGGTAAAGCCCGAATGTTTAATCACGGATTCTTCAACGCGTTCTATGCCATTAGGATCTTTCATTTAAAAAGTTCGTTTTGAGATTTTTACACTCAGTTTGTAATATTTTTTCCAGATGTGAAGATCATTTTCTCCTACTGGTAAAATGTCTGCTGCCAAGGTACGGGTGGTAGGCTCAAATTTCTTTTGGAATTCTTCAGGCAAAATATAGGTTGCTGAGTAAAAACGGTTAATTAAACCTACACTCTCCGTTCCATCAGCAAATTCAATATCTACATAATCTCCCTCATTCAAATAAGCTAAATCCTCCTGATCAAAGAATCCCTTAATTCTAACCTTATTAGGTTGATGGATGGACAAAATAGTTTCTGTCTTTAAAGCCACCTCAAAAGGCTGTTTATGAATTCGGGTAATGGTTCCCTCAATAGGACAAGTGAAGATTTGGTAAGCTCTCTCTTTATCATAGCCCGTTAACATGATGCCATCATCTCCATTATTATTACCTCCGTTCCCAGCATTAATTCCAGTTGAATTGGTTGTTTGCTGAATTTCGATTCGTTGAGGCTTTTCCTGCTCTTTTGCCAATTCTCTCAAATAAGCAATTTGTTTCGCAAAAATTCGATTCTCCTCTTTATCCAAAGCAATTTCAGATTCTAACTTAGAGATTTTGAACTCCAGATTTTCAAGATTTGTATGCGAAACGGCATCCAAAATCACCTCATTACGCACTCGCTCCAAATCTTCCTGATAAATCTCCAACAATTTGGTATTATCATGAATTCGGACTCGATTCAGATCAATATTCTTATTCAGCGTATAGATTTCTCGCTCAATCCAGGAATTGTTAGAACCTCCGTTGGCAATACTTACCCCGTTGGTTCCACCACCACCTCCTCCTCCAAAGACATCTTCGTCAAGGAAAAAAGTAAAAAGCGTATCCCCTACTTTAACGGCATCACCTTCATTCTTTTTAAACTCTAAAATTCGGATATCGTCTGTATGGCGAATGTCTAGATTTTCAAATAAAACCTGCCCATTCCCTTCGATATAGAAATAGTTTTTGATGAAAAATCGAAATAAAAAGAACAATGCAATACACAGCAGACAGATATATACAAATCTATCCCAGTTAAAAGGTCGCTTTGACTTTTTATTCTTTTCGTCAAAATAGCGTAAATAGCTATCCTCTTTTCGTTTAAAGTTGAGACTTTTCATCTTCTATTCAATGCTCTTTCGGTCAAAAGAAATCATTCTACGTAAATCATGATACGCATAAGACTTCAATTCGGTTTTACTTTCAATCAAATCCATTATTTCTTCCATCTCTACCCGATTGGAAAAATCTTCGGTTCTAAATGCCAGAGTTATTTTTTCTTTAGCGTTGTCTATAAACGGGACCACTTTTCTAATGATATAGTCTGGATTGACATTTTCATAGCACATAAAGTAAATGTGATCACACATAAAAAATAATCTATCAATAGCCTCTTTGTTGTAATGCAAAGGAATTGATACGGCTAACTCCATCTCTTTCTCTTCACAAAAAGTGGATACCTTTCCTACAAAAGTCAAGTAATCATTCAGCAACTGCTGTTTATTGTCTTTCCACTCCGGAAAAGTATGTGGCTCAATGTCCAAATGGATTCCTGTTGGTGTAACGGAAGGGTACTCTTGCAACACCCCCTCTAAATAGCCCTCAATATCCTTATCGTAGAATAGCTTGTTATTCCCTAGCATAAAATGCACCTCCGCGTTCTGAGCCGCATAATTCATGAAGATTTCTTTTTCTTTTAATGTGTCGGTTTTTTGTACTGCTACCACTACTTTCTCAAATTCATTGTAAATAGCATATTCTGCAAGGAATTCAGGAGAATAATCTCCAAAAGTCTTACTCCATACATAAATAGCTCTGTCTTTGTTGTCTATATATTCATTAAAATCATCAGACGTATGATAAACCACTACATCTCTAATATTAGCATGCGGTACTTTAGAGTGTACTTTAAGCGCTTTTAAATAAAGATTTTGAAGCAAATCAACCAGTTCCACATCGATTCTCAATAAATCATCATAAAGTTCCAAACCAGCTAAAGGGTCGATATTATTGTCCTCGAGACGTACTTTTACCTTTTCAATTCTCAAACGCTCCTGGAACATTTTTCGCTTTTGGTAAAAACCTATGAACTGCTTTAGTTTATAGCGGAATTCATACCCTGTATTGAGAATTTCCTCATGCAGATTTGTTCTATCCGACACCAATCGCTCATTATCGAACAACCATTTTTCATTCTCCACTTTATTTTTGAGTTTGGTGTTAAACGGAACCGGAATGGTAACATTTACCCCTGTTGAAAAGAATGAACGATTTCCTTCCCCAATTAAATCATAGTAATTGTAGCGGAAAAAAGGCCTTAACCCAATTTCGTGATACCAGGAATAGTAGTCCTTATACGATCGGCCTCCCAAAATACTGTCGGTCTGCAAATCAACCAAATTGAAAAGGCTTTCATAATCCAAATCAATCAATGGCAAGTTAGTAGGGTCTAATTCCAAAGAATCTGCATCGTCAATATTTAGGTAATCGTTATAACTCTGATAAACATCAATTAAACTTTCTACCTCTGAAAGACGAGTCTCAATGTTAATAAGCTCTTCTTTTTTGATTTTTTTCAGTAAAACCAACTCGGTAATGAGATGCAGCTGCTTTTCTAATTGTGTTCTTCGGTTATTTAATAAATGAATTTTGATTTCATTAAAAACGTAGATGGTTTGATCGAATCGTTTAAGGAAATGGAAATTTTCATTGGCTGCATCACTTTGCATTTTCTCTCGCATTAAGCGATCGTCAAGAATCTGTGCTTTAACTTTATTTTCGAGATATCCTCCTCTTAAAACCTGCCATTGAACTCCTGCCTGAAAACGACGGGTATAGTTTAGATTTTCCTCTAAATCTCCGATGGTTGGATTGATATTTTCCAGATAACTACCAACAATATCCACTCCCCAATCTCGCTCTACCAGCTCTTTTTGAGCTTCTATATAAGCCGAACGATCGCTAAAGTTCATTTTTCGTTGTGACTTTGAAATACGATCTAGAACCGCCAGGGAAGTATCTTCAAACTTGATGGGGTCGTAATTGGACTCGTCAAATAATTGTAATAAGGTGTCTACTTTTTTGAAAAATAGTTCATCGTGCTGACAGTAGGACAAAGTACTGACAACCAACACACTTAGTATTAGCAAAAGGTTTTTCATTCAAGTTTAGCGGCGCAAATATATTGTTTTTTACATATAACCGGCTGACTTTCACTTAAAAGCAAAAATTAATCCTAAAGATCAATTTCATTTGCGCAGCGAAAATGACCCTTTGGACAGCTCTTTTGTCCGTGTAAACCACATGGACGACAATGGACTTGTACGGTTGCTTCTTTAATTTGGTTATCATCTGATAGCGGACCAAAGCCAAATTGAGGAATTGTAGAGCAGAAAAAGGCCGTAACAGGAGCGTTACAGGCTGATGCTAAATGCAATGGAGCCGAATCATTCACAAAAGTCCGCTGAGCCCCATCAATTAAGGCTGTTGACTGTAAAAGGTTGAGTTGACCGGCGAGATTTATAACTTTATTTGACTCAGATTCAAGTCTGATTTCTTCTAATTTTTCCTGATCTCCTCCTCCTCCAATCAAATAAATTTTTTTGTCGGAATATTTTTTTTGAATTAATTCAATCCACTTATGTTTTGGAAGCTGTTTGGTAAACCATACCGACGACGGTGCCATGACATAATACTCTTCTTCCTGATAAACCGAAACATGCTGATAATCTTCCTTTGATGGATAGAGTTTTGGCTTTTTAAGATCAAAGTCAGCTTTTGACCAACTATTTAGAACTTCCAGGTTTCGTTCTACCTCATGTCGACCACTTTGCATTTCATGCTGAACTTTAGTGGAGTAGCAAAACGAAAGTGGGTTTTGAGCATAACCAGCTTTAAACCTTGCCTTAGCTCTCCAACTTATATATCCCGATGATGCATAACGTTGAAGGTTAAACAGGGCGTCATATTCGGTTTGTCGAATTTCGCGAATTAGCTTATTGAGATTTTTATACTTCCCATTTTTCTTATCCCATACAAACACTTTTCGAATTTCGGGATGATTTGTTAGGAGTCCTTCATTTCCTTTTCGCACCACAAAATCAATCTCAGCATCTTTTAAAGTTGCTCGAATAGATTCTACCAGAGCAGTTGCTAAAATAGCATCTCCAATGTAGGCCGTTTGTATAATGAGAATTTGTTCCAAAATTTAAACTAGCAAGATCCGTATCTTTTTCGGATAGATTCTTCAATAGGAATTGCATTTCCCTTATCATCGATACGAACAAAGGTGAAAAGGGTTGAACAAACCGTCTCCTCTTTGTGAGTATAAAAGTTCTTATTTCTGGCTTCGATGTATAAGGTTACAGAACTAGTTCCCATTCCCTTTACTTCTCCGTAAATGTTCACCTGTTCACCAGTTTTGACCGGTTTTTCAAAAACTGTTTCATCAATTTTAACCGTTACCATATTAGGATTTTGACAAACACTACATGCCCAGGTTGCAGCAGCTTCGTCTAACCAGGCTAGCATAATTCCACCAAATAAGTTTCCATGCACTCCAATATCTTTCGTCATGCATAGTTTTATCGCTAATTTTTCCATTCTCAAAGTTTAAATGAACGGGCGTTGTTTGCCCAATCGGTTGGTGTAAATGAAACACCTAATTCATGACTTTTTCTTCCCATCTCTATTAAGTCTTCATCTGTCATTTGCATGATGGCTTTCATGGCCTTTTTAATTTCTTCTACACTTCCCGACTTAAATTCAATTCCATTTTCTTTTAAATACTTTTCATTCGCTCCAATGGCATCGCTGAGTAACAACGGCAATCCGCAAATGGCAAATTCCTGCACTGTTACTCCCCAAGGTTCAAATTTAGAAGGCAGAATATAAACGCTGCTTTCTGCAATGTATTTTTCCAATTCGGTAGGCTGCACAAAACCAATGTGCTTAATTTTTTCGTGCTCTACTCTACTGTCCCATTCATCACCGGTTCCTAAACACAGCAATTCCCATTCGGATGGATTTTCTTTCTGTAATTGAACAAATGCCTCCCACATTTCAAAGATTCCCTTGTGCTCAACATAACGAGCTACGTAGAGAAAACGCTTAGGAACATTGTTTTGTTTGTTCTCAAAAGTGCGTTTATAGATTTCTTGAAAAAGAGGAGCATCCGCACAGTAAAAGTTCTTGACTACCTTGCCTTTAAAACCTAGCTTCTCTGCATATTTTTTTTGGACATCTCCTGGTACCCATGCGTGCGTAAAAATTCGCTTCAGGTAAAAATTAGACAGCAAACAAAGCAAACGTTGTTTCGCACTTCCTGTCCAATGATTATCTAAGGTTAAAACAATAGGAATCTTTTTATTAAAGCCCTTAGCAACTTTCAAATAGTCCTTGTCCATCCACCCACTACACACCAAAATATCGGGATCAAAATCCTGAAGCAGTTTTGACAATTGAGGAAGTGAATAATCACTTTTATCCACCATTTGATAATTGGCTTCTTCATCCAACAAAAAAGGAGCCTCCTTGTTAACAGGCCAGCGTACAATCAAAACATCGTCATTTTTAGCCAGCTCCTTTGCACAAGCTAAAAAATAACCTGCCACTTCACTGTATAAAAATGCTATTTTTGTCTTTTGCATATCGTCAATAAAAGCGAATGTCTCGTTCCGCAAAAATAGGCTTTTGACAGATGAATAAACTAAAACATACTTTTTTTTGTGAAGATATTGAATCCGGGTTCTTATCTGAAGAAGAGTCGGCCCATGCCTTAAGGGTGTTACGATTACAAAGTGGAGATCGATTCAGACTGGTGAATGGAAAAGGATTTGAAGGGATTGCAGAAGTGACACAGACTGAAAAAAAGCGGCTTTTTTATGAGGTAATTGATCGTACAGAAGAGGCTGTTCAAAATAAAGAGCGCATTCACATTGCCATTGCTCCTACTAAAAACATTGATCGTTTTTCGTTTTTTATGGAAAAGGTAGCCGAATTGGGAATACACCAAATCACTCCTTTGATTTGTAAAAATTCGGAGCGAAAAAACCTCAATGTAGAGAAACTACGGAAGAAATTATTGGCTGCGTTAAAGCAGTCCGGGAACTTGTTTTTACCTCGATTAGACGATCCACAAACATTTTCAGACTTTATCAAAACTGCAGAAACAACTGAAAATGCGTTTATTGCACACTGTGAAGATGAGTCACAAAAAGTAGCTTTGAAAGAAGTTCTGAAAAAAGACAAAAATGTCTTAATTTTAATCGGACCGGAAGGTGATTTTAGACCAGAAGAGATTAATTTAGCAAAAGAAAAAGGATTTAAAGGCGTTAGCTTAAGTGAGTCCGTTTTACGAACCGAAACTGCCGGAATTATAGCATGTCATACCGTACAGCTCATATTATATTAATTGCTTTTAGCTTGTTTTGCGGAACATTGGTAAAGGGCCAAGATGCTTCTTCCTATCAAATTGCATTATTAAAATACAATGGAGGAGGTGACTGGTATGCGAATCCAACAGCTCTGCCTAATTTGGTTAAGTTCTGTAATAAAAACTTAGGAACTTCCATTTCAACAGATATTGAAACCGTTGACGCCGGAGATCCAGCCATTTTTAATTATCCATTTGTTCACATGACTGGACACGGAAACGTAGTCTTTTCGGCTGAAGATGTTCAAAACCTCCGAAATTATATGCTTGGTGGAGGTTTTTTGCATATTGATGACAATTATGGAATGGATAAATTTGTTCGATCAGAGATCAAAAAAATATTTCCGAATAACGAATTAGTGGAACTACCTTATACGCACGAAATTTTTCATCAAACCTATAACTTTCCTAAAGGTTTACCTAAAATCCATAAACACGACGACAAAAGAGCACAAGCTTTTGGTATTCTCCATGAAGGAAGGTTAGTTTGTTTATACACCTATGAAACTGACCTTGGGGATGGTTGGGAAGATGAAGAAGTTCATGGCGACACCCCCGAACAAAGAGCCTTGGCATTAAAAATGGGAGCAAACATTATTCAATATGCGTTTACCGCTTTTCATTAGTTTTCTTTTCATTCAGCTGTTTGCTAGTATTGGTTTTTCACAAGAGGATACCATTGCTTACATCCGCTCACCTTATCGGACAGAACCCAGTCCCCTATTCCAATTTTCTACTTTGGAAAGAGGTTTTCATAATGATACCCTGGAAGCTCACCTTCAGGTACTGGATCAAAAAAACAAACATCGTTGGACCCATATAGATAGTTTAGATTTTGCTCAAGCGACATTAAGAATTGGGAACATTTCTTTATCCGAATATTACTTTAACCGAATTCAAATTGACTTTGAAACCGAGGAAGATTTTTGGTGGGATCACTTAATGCTTCACATGCTCAATAATGAACATGAAGAAGGTTTAAACCTCATTAGAAAAGAAAGTCCAGGGGTATTACAATACTCAAAGATTTACTTTATTCAACGGATTTTCATGGCAAAAGTAAAACAGGCTGAGGGTCCTAAAAACTGGTACAAGAACAACTGCATTTTAGGTTGGCAAGTAGATTCAACAGCTAATTATAGTTCCAAGGATGAAGCGTTTCATGAGTACATTATGGATCCCCTTGAAAATGCTGACTTTGTTTTAAAATTCATTATTCGCTACATCCCGGCTGACGATCCAATAATCTCCAGATCATTTTTTGAAGTGGGTTTGATTTTGGAAGAGTATGTTAGTTTATCGCAAGCCTATATTGCTTTTTCTGTTGCACGCCATTATAACCGAAGAGACAAGGAGATTCTAGAAAACATCAAACGTATTAAGGCTCTATTATTAGAGCGGATGTATAAAATCCCTAATTTCCGAAAGTACTTTCCCCGAACCGAATCGCGCCGATTTGACTATGCCGTTTTAAAAGAAAAAATCCTCGCACAACAAGATACGACCAATTTAACCAAGCCTAAACTACTTAAGAAAAAAGAAGCTGATCCTATTCAAATTCCATCCAATTACATTTTTACAATTGGACTGGCAGTGATGTTTTTTATCATTCTCTTTTTTGTTCGTAGCAAGAAAAAATAAGAGAGCTTTGGAATAAAATTTGTTTATTTGATACTACTATGAAGCCATTGAAAAATTATCTGACCTTATTTTTTGCCCTTACTTTGTTTGGGTTAACCTCTTGTGGTAACAGTAAAAAAGCTACTGATGCAAAAAACGAAGGAGTTCCAAAAGCAATTGTTGTTGAAGATATGGAGCCTTATCAAAAATCGGCTTCAGTTACCATTAACAGCGTTCTTTTAAAAGGAGACCTGCTCACACTATCTGTTCAGTATAGCGGAGGATGTGAGGAGCACGAATTTAAATTAGTGGGATCAAAACATGTTGAAAAAACCATGCCGGTTAAGCGTGGGGTAAAACTCTATCACGATAACAAAGGTGATGGTTGCCGGGAATTGGTTGAAGACATCTTAGTATTTGACATCAAAGACCTTGGAATTGCAAAGCAAGAAGTTGTTTTGATGATTGATGGTTATGACCACCCTATCTCGTATAAGCTTTTGAAATAAGCCTTATTAACGTAACTCTTCTTTATATAAGCGAGCAAAAGACTTGGCAAAATAAGTCAGGATAATATCTGCTCCTGCACGTTTAATGCTCAGTAGCATTTCAGGCATTGCGGTATTATAATCTAACCAACCTTTTTCGCAAGCAGCCATTAACATGGCATATTCACCACTGACGTTGTAAGCTGAAATAGGCAAAACCGAATTTTGTTTGAGCAAATGAATAACGTCTAAATAATTCAAAGCTGGTTTTACCATTAAAAAGTCTGCTCCTTCAGCTTCATCCAATCGAGCTTCACGTAAAGCTTCATTTTTATTGGCCGGATTCATTTGATAGGTCTTCTTATCCCCTCCTCTTGGAGCTGAATCAAGCGCATCACGAAACGGGCCATAAAAAGCACTGGCATATTTTGCCGTATAAGACATAATGGATACATGATCAAAATGGTGTGAATCCAACTCATTTCGTAAAAAACCTACTCTACCATCCATCATATCTGACGGTCCAATAATATCAATTCCAGCCTGAGCCTGAGCAACAGCCATCTTACCTAAAATAGCCAATGTCTTATCATTGATAATTTCACCATTTTCAACCAATCCGTCATGTCCATCCGAACTATAAGGATCCATTGCAACGTCACTCATTAAGACAATTCCGGGGAACTTTCGTTTAATCGCATGAATGGATGTGAGGTAAAAATTTTCCTCGGCATAAGAATAAGTCGCCGTTTTATCTTTTAAATCTTCCGGAACGACAGGAAAAAGCACAAAAGTTAAAATACCAAGCTCGATACACTCTTCTATCTCTCTCATTACCTCTTCCAACTGTAATCGGTAAATACCTGGCAATGATTGAATTTCTGAACCAGGAATAGACGGGTGATTAAGAAAAATTGGATAAATCAAGTCTGAAGGTCGAATGATTGTTTCCTCGACCATTTTGCGTATGGCTGAATTTTTTCTATTTCGTCTGGGTCTGCTTAGCATTTGGCTTTTTCACAAAATTAATAATTCTTACCTCCCAATGCATTTTGATGTTAATTAATTGAATAATTTTTTTAGTTTTGAATCAAACTTGAACTCTATGAATTTTGGCCCAAAGTTTATTTTTTCTCTTTTAGCCTTATTTCTTCTGATCTCTTGTGGTGGAGAAGGTATTGATGTTGATACTGAGGATCCTAACGGAGAAGAAATGGTTGTTGTTGCCGATCAAGTACTGGATTCGACCCAGTCGTTAAGCACTACAATTAATGGTAAAATGTTCTCTCTCCCATCGCCTATTCAGATGGCTACCTTAATTAAGGAAAACGTTGGGGTATTTAACGAGAGTATTTTAACGGACCCAGAAGCTGTGGCAAATTATACCACCGAGTTTAAGCGTGCCATTAACATGGGAATTTATGGAGCAGACCTGGGATATGCGACCATTTACGAGAGTAATACCAAGGCAGTTTCTTACCTTTCTTCTATCGAAAAGTTATCTGACGAACTGGGTATTGCAGGGGCATTTGATCAAAATTTATTAGAGCGCTTCATTGAAAATGGTAACAATCAAGATTCCATGTTGGTTATTATGTCTGACGGTTACCGAGAAGGAGATCGTTTTTTAAAGGACAATGAACAACATGATGTCGCTACTTTGATTTTAACTGGTGGTTGGATTGAATCACTTTATTTTGCCTCAGTAACTTATGAGGACACCCAAGATCAAGAAGTTGCAAACCGTATTGGAGAGCAAAAAACAGCTTTAAAGACAATTATTTCGCTTTTAGAGGACTTTAACACAGAAGATTACTATACCAATTTGATTCAGGATTTGAAAGATTTAAAAACTGATTTTGATAAAATCAAATTTAATTATCAATATATTGAACCACAACATGATCCTAAAAACAGAACCACTAGTATCAAAAGTAAATCATCGGTTCAAATTGAAGGAGACGTACTAACTACTATTATTGAAAAAGTTAAAACAATTCGTAACGGATTAATTGGCTAGGATTATGAAAAAATTATTGGGAATTATAACCGTTATTTTACTATCCCTGGGCGCTAAAGCACAAGAGTGCGATTCGTTAGTGAATGTGTGTTACGGTTATTTAAAAGCTGATCAGAAAAAGGGAAAAACATTTATTTCAGACGGCCAGGTTTATCAGGCTTTTGTTGATGCAGAGCAATCGGCAGAGTTTAAAGTGACCTTTTATGGAGGGTCATTATACCGGATTGCAACCACAGCAGGCCTAAAGGATAACTATGTGATCTTTAATGTATATGATCAGGAAAGAAATCTGTTATTTTCCAACAAAGATTTTGAAAATGCTCCCTATTGGGACTTTAAAATTGATAATACCCTTGATTGCTACGTAGAAGCCTATCTTGATATTGACAAAAAAGTATCGGGATGTTTAGTTCTTCTAATTGGTTTCAATAAGTAGTTTTTGACTTTAGGCAGGAAGTTAAATGAGTGAAAGAATATTAAAAGCCTTAATGCAACTCTTTGCAATTATTGCAAGGGTTGATGATGATATCGATAACGAACAACCCATTACGACTGGGGAAGGTCGCGATATTGTTGAAGCTTTTCTTAATCAAGAACTTGGTTCGGCCATGGTTGAAGAATACCTTCAGCTATTTGACGAATTCTTAATTGCTTATCAAGGATCTTCTAAAAAGAAAGACGGTAAACGGAAAAAAACCTCGGTTCACTCCGTTAAGGTTTTAAGAATTTGTACGCAGATTAATGAGGAATTGGCACAACGTCAAAAGATGATTGTGCTTGTTCGTATTCTGGAGTTTATCAATGCCAATGAGGTTGTTGCAGAGCAAGAATTAGAATTTGCTCAAACCGTGGCAGATACCTTTAACATCTCCATGGATGAATACAACAAGATCAGAAGTTTTGTTGAGTCACCTTTGGAAGTTCGTTTGGATGATCCTGACCTTTTATATGTTACTTCATTTAAAAGCGAAGAGTTTAAGGACGCCAAGCATATTTACTCAGAAGGTATTTCTGGCGAAATACGGGTATTAAAGATTGCCAGTGTAAACTTCCACTTCTTTAAATACCTTGGAGAGTCTGAATTGAATTTGAACGGTCAACCGCTCATGCCATACAGGCACATTATCCTGAATCAGGGAAGCTCAATTCGTTCTTCAAAAGTTCAACCCATCTACTATTCCGATATTATTGGAAAATTTCTTTCGGATCAGGCTGCTTCAAAAATTGTCTTCAAGACAGATGATGTGGTTTATAAATTCAAAGGAGGAAAAATTGGATTGCACAATTTCAATTTTGCTGAGGAATCAGGTTCTCTCCTTGGAATTATGGGAGGATCAGGAGCTGGTAAATCAACTCTTTTAAATGTTCTCAATGGAAACTATCAACCTTCTGAGGGGACAGTAACCATTAATGGTGTTGATATTCATAGAAATAGAGGTGAAATTGAGGGAGTAATTGGTTATGTCTCCCAAGATGACCTTTTAATTGAAGAGTTAACAGTTTTCCAAAACCTCTTTTATAATGCCAAGCTTTGCTTTGGTGGAATGAATGATAAACAAATTGCCAAAAAGGTTTTAAAGACCCTGTCGGCACTTGGTTTATATGAAACAAAAGACTTAAAAGTAGGATCACCACTCGAAAAAACTATTTCAGGTGGGCAACGAAAGCGTCTCAATATTGCATTGGAGTTAATTCGTGAGCCGTCTGTTTTGTTTGTTGATGAGCCAACCTCTGGTTTATCATCTAGAGATTCTGAAAATATCATGGACCTTTTGAAGGAATTAGCTTTGAAAGGGAAATTGATCTTTGTGGTAATTCACCAACCGTCGTCGGACATTTTTAAAATGTTTGATAAGTTGTTGATTCTGGATGTTGGAGGATACACCATCTATAACGGAAATCCGGTGGATGGAGTCATGTACTTCAAAAAGCGAATTGACCACGTAAAGAGTGATGAAAGTGAATGTATTACCTGTGGTAATGTAAATCCCGAACAAATCTTCAACATCATTGAATCAAAGGTTGTTGACGAATACGGGAACCAAACACAACACCGTAAAATTTCACCTAAAGAGTGGAATAATCACTATTTGGAATTGTTAGAACCTGATCCGGCAAAAGTTCCGGACGTTCATGAAATTCCAGAAAGTACCTTTAAAAAACCGAGTGCTTTTAAGCAGCTCCGGATTTATTTTGTCAGGGATTTACTCTCTAAGTTGACAAATAAGCAATACATCCTTATCAACTTATTAGAAGCCCCTGCCCTAGCCTTTATTTTGGCCTTCTTTGTTAAGTTTTACAACACAGATTCAGATGGAGGTTATGTTTTTAAACACAATCAAAACATTCCACAATTCCTCTTCATTGCAGTAATCGTAGCCTTATTTATTGGGTTAACAGTCGCCGCGGAGGAGATTATAAAGGATCAAAAAATATTAAAACGGGAATCCTTCCTGAACTTGAATAAAGGCTCTTATTTGATGTCCAAAATATCCATCATGTTCCTGATTTCAGCGATTCAAATGCTGTTGTTTGTAGCCGTTGGAAACTTTATTTTGGAAATAAAGGGCATGTGGTTTGAATACTGGCTCATTTTGTTCTCCCTGTCTTGCTTTGCGAATTTACTAGGACTCAATGTATCTGCCAGCTTCAATTCAGTTAAGGTAATTTATATCCTCATTCCTATTCTCATTATTCCACAACTTTTGTTCAGTGGAGTTATCGTTAAGTTTGATAAGTTAAACCCATTGTTTGGAGACGAAAGTTCGGTCCCATTCATAGGAAACATCATGGCTTCTCGTTGGGCTTATGAGGCATTGGCAGTTACTCAGTTTAAAGAGAATGAATACAACCGTATTTACTTTGAATTTGAAAAGAACAAAAGTTTCGCCACCTGGAAGAAGGACTATTGGTTACAAGAGCTCAATGCCCGCTTAGATTTTGTTAAAACCAACATTTCTAAAGCTGAGAAGGAAGACGAAACAAAAGATGCCCTTTTGGTTTTAAGAAATGAAATTGATCGAGAGCATGGTTTCATTGAAAATGTTAAGTGTCAAAATTGTATTGAGACCTTAACATTGAATAACTACAACGAGGAAACGTATAATAACACCAAAGCTTATTTTGGTATTCTTAAAACGCATTATAAGTCAGTAGTGGACACCAATCGTCGTAAGATTGATGAGAAAACACAGGAAATTGTCGACAAATACGGTAAAGACAGGTATTTGGCCTTGATGGATAATACAACAAATGATGCCCTTGAGGATTTTGCCAAAAACAAGACTGAGTTGACTAAATTGGTTGAAGTAGATGGTCACTTTATTCAAAAAGCCGATCCAATTTACCTCGACCCTTATGATAAAGGATTCTTTGGTGCACATTTTTATGCCCCTCGTAAACGTGTTTTTGGAACCTATGTTGGAACCTTCACAGCAAACATCATTGTAATTTGGTTAATGAGCTTACTCTTAACCATTACGCTCTACTTTGATGTATTGAAAAAGATACTCGAAGGCATGGGGAAACTCTTCTCTAAAATGAGTTTTAGAAAAAAAATGTCACAATAATTTTTTCTCTTTTTTGCCTGTTTTTTAAAAATGAATTATATTTGCGCCTCGCTACTCAACGGTAGTAGCAAAAGACTTTAAACGGTGGTTGTAGCTCAGTTGGTTAGAGCATCGGTTTGTGGTTCCGAGGGCCGTGGGTTCGAATCCCATCTTCCACCCAAAAGTAAAAGGCTTCGCAAATGCGAAGCCTTTTTTGTTTAACCAAATTCGTTGAGATATCCATCTCATAAGAATGAGGATAAACAAAAAGGAATAATGAACAAAGTGAATGATTTTGCTTTTGAAGGCCCAACAAAAGATATAGGGGTCACGTTAGTAATCCATCTTATCACTTTTTAGAATTAATAGTCCCCTCCCCCTATTTCATTTGTTACCTCTATGGTTACATTTCAGTCTGACAGACTTTGCTATTTTACTTCTTCCGATTAAAGATTATCTACTTTTCATTTCCAAGAATCCGTTATTTTTCGATATCTATACATTTAAATACGCTTACAAACGACTACAAATAATTATTAACCGATTATTTTTTCTTCTCTTCGGATGTTTGATGTATTATGAATTTAAAACGCATCAAACGACACATGATCGGTAAACGTGATGTTTATCTGTCTTGCCTTCACCATTTTTACAATTATTTCAATGAGTCCGTTGACGAATTATCCAAAAAGGATATAGAGAATTATCAGTATTACTTGGTCCAAAAAGGCTACTCGCGTAGTACACAAAATCAGCATATTAATGCAATCAAATATTACTACGAAAATATTTTAAAACGCCCAAGACAGACCTATTATATTGAACGACCAAGAAAAGATAAAAAGCTTCCAAATGTTTTAGACAAACAAGAAGTCAATGCAATTATTCAGCATACGCAAAATTTAAAACATAAAGCTGCTCTTACTTTACTCTATGCATGCGGACTTAGGATTAGTGAATTAATAAATCTTAAGATTGAATCTGTTGATGGTAAACGAATGCTAATAAAAATTGTATCTGGCAAAGGCACAAAAGATAGATATGTTCCTTTACCAGAAAATGTCAGGCAACTGCTCAGAAAATACTATAAAGAATATAAACCGAAACAATATATGTTTAATGGTAGCGACTCTCTTAAATACTCTCCAATTAGTGTCAGAAATGTACTTAAACGATCTACCAAAAAAGCAGGTATTAGAAAAAATGTAACACCTCATATGCTAAGACATAGCTATGCCACTCATGTTTTGGAAAGCGGTGTTGATATTCGTTACATTCAAAATTTATTGGGCCACAATTCAATTAAAACCACTGAAATTTATACCCATGTTAGTACTAAAAATGTTCTGGCGGTCAAAAGTCCTATTGCGGAAATGCAGTTATAGTAAGGGATACACATAAAAAAAATAAAGATGTATCTTTATTCAAACGTTGTAAAAAATATTTCACCAAATGAAGCGAATTTTAATCTTAGCAATAATCTCTATGTCTTTTTTTAGTTGTAAAAAGTCCAGAATTTGTATCAAAAAGACTGATCTTAAAATCGACAATCTAAATGAATCAAGCTTA
>JAKSBJ010000351.1 GCA_022361195.1 Flavobacteriales bacterium | reverse complement strand
TGAACGTGCGCCAGCCACGGTTGCATTGGCAGGTTCCGTCGGCGAGAGGGATGCCGTTGCCGTTGCAGTTTGGTTCGCGGGTTTCCAACTGGTAGCAATCGGCTTCTTCCAGGACGCAGTGGCCGGTCTTGGCGCAGCGAAAGGGAAACTCGTCGTAGCTGGTGTAGTTGTCCCAGGAATACTCAATCATCGACCCGTTTAGGGCCAAAAACGATCGCCACGTCTTCACCGTTCCATCGGCGTTGTACTCCTGCACACACTCGTCGCGAGAAACCGGCGTCCCCCAAGGCGTCGCTCGGTAATAACCGCAAGTCGTGTAAAATCCAGTCACCTCCCCTGTCGGCACGTATCGAACAAACACGTTGCCGAACGGCGCGGCCTCGGGGAGAATCAAGGGGTCCAGCTGAGTCTCACGATCCTCGGCTGCAAACATCAAGAGATTGACGTCCGCCGTCGTGAACTTGTCCTTGCGGAAACCACCGGGTGGCTTGATTCGCAACGGGGGAGGACGTCCTGCAAAGGGCCACAACGCAGGATCGCGGGAATCAATGTTAAAATAGGTGATAGGTTGACCTTCTGTGGATTCACGGACGTCACACCCAATACCTCCAAATCCCTTGGCGCAAGCACATTGGTACTTTCGCAAGTTAGGATTCGAGAGGGTACAACCGTCACCTGGGCAGTTGTAGTACGTCTCGGGACATTCAGCTTCCGCGCAAGTTCCATCATCACACTGCGTCAGACCGGAACAATCGTTGATTCCGGCCCTTCCCAGCATGTACAGGGGGTAATCCAATCCTATAGTGAACTTCGCAGTCGCACCCCTTTCTAAAAACTGCGAGACCGTGAATCCTTCTTCGGTGACAAAGTCCCTACGATTGACAATGTCTGCCGAGAAGGAATCGGTGGGACATCCGAGGCCGGGGTCGACGTCGGCGTATCTGTTTGACGCTCCGCAATCTGCAAAGTCAGCGCCAGCGGCACACACGGTGTCGTCGGTGAATTCTGCGGGGAGGCGGTTGCAATTGATGTCAGGGTCTTCTTCACAGGTGGGGAACGTAGCCTTGGGTTGGTTTTTGGGTAGGAAGTCGATGACGTAGAAGGCCAAGATGCCAGTTTCGTTGCTCCACTCGAAATCCCCGGAGGTGACGTTGTACCAAGAACACTCTCCTACTTCTGTGAAGGCGTTGGCAAACAACGTTTGGTTGAGTGGACAATCTACCCCAGGTGACTGCCAAAGAAACACGTTGCTAGAGTATCGCGACCATTCCACCGGAATATCCGGTGAGGTGTCGTTCAACAACCGGCCAATCACGTTCTGCGGAGTCCACACCGGGGTGTAATAGCGAACCTCCTCCAACATCCCGTATTTCTCCCTCGCGTCCTGGCAGATGCCGTTGTTCGATTGGTCAAGGCCTCCGATGATGCAGGATTCATAGGCTGCGCAGGGAAGCGAGTTGTTTTGACGAATCACCGAGTCAATCACCTCTTCTCCTATGTTCATCGTGTAGTCGGTGATGCGCACGTTCTG
>JAKSBJ010000349.1 GCA_022361195.1 Flavobacteriales bacterium | reverse complement strand
TAGGGCCTCTTGAACGACATCTTCAGCCAATTCAATATTAGATGTACCAAATATTTTTGTGAGAACAGAGGTTAGCTTTCCGTATTCCTGACGGAACAGTTCTGTTATTTTGGCTGATATATCATTTTCGGTTTTCACGGGCTTTTTAAAGCTAGTGATTTGTCCTTAGGTCAGCAAATGCAAAATGAGACATTTGTGCGTTTGTAGCTATTTTTCTGCCTTAAGTGATAGTCGATTTAGCCATTAAAATAGCCTTAGAAGTCCAGAATATACCAACGACCATTTTCTTTGGTTGTATGGATTTTTTCGTCTCTTGAAGTGAATTTAACGTAGACAATGGCTGCATGATCATCTGTTTGTTCTGTCTTTTTGATGACTGCATCCGTGACAAATTCTTTCAGCTCTTCCAATTCTTTATCAGTAGCCGATTTATCTTTTAATTCATCCCATTCACCAGGAGAATTTTCGGAGAAGCATTGGCTTAACAATTCTTTGTCTTTCTCTAAAGATGCTGTTATAAATGTTGCTACAACTGCCTCGGGTGATGAAAATTTTTCAGTTGGTAATTGACAACTTAAACTCAGTAGGGTAATGAGGGAAAGAGAAAGGAAGTATTTCATGCTTTGTTTTATTGCTGAGCCTAAAGTAAGCGTTTCTGTTTATTTATTTGAGGATCGATATCATTCAACGCTTAAATAATCAATGATCCACTTTCCATTTTCTTTGTGTCCAGCAAAATGAACATCTCGATTTGAATTCTCAGCATAAATCGTAAAATTCAAATTAGCTCCAGATGAACCAACAGATCCACTAATTATGGTACTATAAGAATAGATTTCTCCTGTTTTGGTTTGGATGCTTTGATCATTTTCAATGTGTTTAGTGATAAAATCAAAGGCCTCAGATGTTTTAAAAACTAGTGGCATAGAAGTGATTATGAGCATTGCCAATACTCCACACAATGTCCAAAATGTCAGAATTAGGCCAACTGCAACACCTGAAGAATCATGCCGTTTTTTGCCTTCGACTATGCTTTTTTTATGCCCACGAATTTCCTGGATTGCATAACGTAGAGACATGATAAATAAACCCAAACAAAGCAACCAGGGGGCAATCAGGTACCAATCTCCACCTGTTGGAATATGGTTATGTCTTAGAGCTATAACTACAATCCAACAAATAGCTCCAATCACAGTCGAAATTTGGATGATCTTTTTTGTCTTGGACATTTTAAATGTTTGGTGGAGAAGTGTTTTACTACCCAACCAAATATATAAATAGTTCCCGGAATTAACTGGAGATTTAAGTCTGCAATCTGCTAAAAGCATCTCTTACTAAAATCAATTTCAGGTAATCCTTTCTATTCAAAATTGTTAATTCGATATGCTCCCGAACTTTGGTTGAAGTAAGATACAAATTAGCGATGAGCTTTGGTGGGATAAATTCCTAAAAAAAAGAGGATTTATATTCTTCCCAGCTTTTATCTCGATTGTAACTATCCTTACCTTGGTAATAGGGCTCACGAGCAGCCAAAAGTTGGTTAAGTGTTGATGAACTAAAGGCTCTTAAGTCGGGTAGAAAATTTGTTTGCCAAATGAACTTGCCCGAGATGAGCGAAATGATATAATCAAATGTTTCAATATCATTCCAACCGCATCCCCAATCTAAGGTCACAAAAGAATAGTTTTGTTTGGCAAATGGTAATGCAAGTTCCAAAATTTCTTGTTCCGAAATAATTGAATCATCCTTGCAAACTAAGACACTGAAAGCATAACAAGATACAATGGGACAATAATCTTGTTTGACAATTTCAATTAGTGTACTATCTGAGTAAAGACTGTCAAAACCAGAGACAATGTCTTTATAAGGTTTTAAACAGGCCTCTTGATCTGAACATTCTCCCGTATCTCCTCGAGTGATTTTGTTCAACTTAGCAAGTTTTTTAATCAATTGCTGAGCCTCTTCCGAGATATCGTGATCAATGAGAAAAAGGCAATCTTCTGGAAAATAAGTCCACGATTCCTGACTTTTACCATTGATAGTGGACAGGATAAGTGTGAGCAATAAAAACAGTCCTTTCATTATTTGTTAGACGAGACAAAAAGAAAAAGGAAGTCTATATTGCCTTTATTGGAATGCAAAAATTTACTTTAAAGATAGAACTCTTAGGTTGTTCAGGGTAAAGTTCAAAATAAGGTTTGTCGTCTGGAACAAAGTTATTTTTAGGAAACCATTCTCCATAAATCCACTCCCAAATAGTAGGGAAATCTGCAGCGCTTAGTTCACATTCGCACAAGAGATATTTCCCACCTTGAATTTCCAATTTACCAATCTTACCATCTGTTTTTGTGTCTGGTGGAATGGTTACACACAAGCTCATTCTTTGAGAAGTGTTTAAGGCTACCTTAGGATTGTCATGATACAAAATGAGATAGTTAAAGTGCTTATAACTCAACAAATCTTTTGAGGCAGCCCAGGCAAAAAGTTCTTCTCGGTGTTTTTGATAGAGATCAGTATTTCCTTCGTATGGTCCAAAATTTCTATTGTAAGCCACAGTCATATTAGGGAAAGTTTTCACCTCTAAGTTTTTAATCATTTCCATTTCTGTTGTCCATTTAAGTGTGTTAGTTGCTGAACAAAAGTAGGGAGAGGTGACTCCTTTGATTTGTGGTTGGTTGCTTTGAATTTGACTCAAATTGCTATTTTGAATATGCTCCTTTCGAAATAATGAAGGCGAGTTTTTAAAGTGTTTTTTGAAGTTTCTTGAGAAGATAGAAATATCAGAAAACCCACACTCCGTAGCTATTTCGGTTATGTTTTTTTGTGGGTGATTGATTAAAAAACTAGCTGCTTTTTCCAAACGCAAGCGTAAAATATATTCAAAAGGAGACTCTTTTATCATTCCGGAAAAAATCCGGTGAAAATGATATTTGGAGAAATTAGAAACCTCTGCTAAATCATCTAGTGTAAAAGGTTCATCCAATTTCTGATCAATGTAATCCAAAGTTTTATTGATGTTTTGGATATAGTGATTCTGTTTTGTTTGCACTTGCGAATAATTTTGAACTGATGATGCAATTAACTCCCAACCAAAGCTAATCTTTTATCGCATCCTTTATTTCAAAATAGCAACTCTTAGTATTCATTGGAATGTTGGTGTCCTCAATTTCCTCTGTAGTTTTAGATGAAACGTACTCATATTCGTATTCATCTTCACTATCCAAAAAGTGTCCGTTGGCATCGTAAAAGTAAAACCATACATCCCCGTCAATTTCAAAACTTCCTTTGTGATTGTGAACATAACCATAAGCCCGGCCATTTTTTATTTCACAAGAAGTGGTATAGGTGGCTTGTGGAGTTGAAATAGGAGCCTGTGGTGTAGTAGTTGTTGGATAAGGAGTAATGGTAGTAGAAGGTGCATCTGTTGCATGTCTGACGTCAAAAGTACAACTACAAGCATTGGAGGGAGCGTTGGTGTCTTCAATTTCTTCGGACGATTTAGATGAAACGTACTCATATTCATATTCATCTTCACTATCAATGAAATGGCCATTGGCATCGTAAAAGTAAAACCACACATCTCCGTCAATGGTGAAACTATTTTTGTGATTGTGAACATAGCCATATGCTCGACCATTTTTTATTTCACAGGAAGTAGTATAAGAGGTTTGGCCAAAAACTGGCGTAAATGTCATTGCGATCAAAAAGCGTAAAATGTGTTTCATAAGGATATTTATTTTTTTCCTTACGATTACAAAATGCATACCAGAAAATTAAATCTAAAAGTTTTAGGTGGATTTTTTTGTGCTCTTATTCAGATTTAAAACCTTTAACCACACCACCCAAATAAATGAAACGGAATTCCATTTTACCTTCTTTTTCTACAAAAAAGAACTTTGAATCCCACTCTTCCGCAAAGAACTTATTTTCTTCATAAGCAAAAATGGGATGACCAGTTCCACTCTCAAATTGAAAATACAAATGATCCCCTTCTTTAGAAATAGTCCATTTTTCACCATCCATGTCATAGGTTCCGACGTATTTTGAGAGTATTTCATCACTCAATGACAGGCGCTTTTTCTCCTCTAATGGTTTTCCCATTCCAATAGCCATAAGCTTTTTGGCAGTATTGGCTGTGGGATTGCACATACAATTAGAAAGGATGACCGTCAAAACCTTTTGTCCTGGATTAAACCAAGCACTGGATAAAAATCCATTTATTCCACCTTCATGCGAGATGATTTTTTCACCTTGTAATGAATCAATGAACCATCCAAAGCCATAACCCGAACTATTTTCATCATTTAATAAATAAGGTTGATGAGCCTTTTCAAGTGTTTTTTGGGACACAATCTTGTAGTCAAACAAAGCTTTGTACCAATTATTCAAATCCTGAGCCGTGGAGAGTAAGTTCCCCGCGGAATAAGGAATAGACATATCAAGGTATGTTGCATTGACCAATTTTCCATTCATTTCTTCATAACCTGAAGCTCTGTTTGGGATGATGGTCATGTTGTTATCGGGCATGGAGTTGGCCATTTCAGCTGGGCTTAGAATGTGCTTTAAAATGTATTCGTTATAATCCATTCCCGAAGTTTTTTCGATGATTAGCCCCAATAGGTGATAGCCTGAATTGCAGTAGCTAAAATCCGAACCTGGTTCAAATTCGAGTGGATAATCTTTGAAATAATTAACGAGCGAATCAGGATCACAACCATTTTTCATTAAATCAGAGAAGAAGATATCTAGTTCTGTAACTTCTTTTAAACCTGAGGTATGGCTGAGTAAATGCTCAATTTTGACAGTATGTGATTTTACTGGAAAGTTTGGAAGGTGTTGTTGAATGGAATCTGTGACTGATAGTTTTCCTTCTTCCTCCAGTTTTAAAATAGCAATTGCCGTAAATTGTTTGGAGACCGAGCCAATTCGGAATTTACTAAGCTCATCTGCCTTTATGTTGTTCTCTAGATCTATAGATCCTTTGATGGATGAATAAACAGTCTCATAATTTTTAGTTACTAAAACACTAGATGCGGGACCATTGTTGTATTTTTTGTCAATGATAATGGCATATTCATTCTTAGGACCTTGAGAAAAGCAAAAGTAGGGGAGAAGCAGTGCTAGAAGTAGGAATTTTTTCATTGGTGATTTAGTTGTTTGTTTTTAGCCATTTTCGTCTTTCCAATTCACAAAGGGATTGGTAATCAAAGAGGAGTTGTAGTATCTGGAATCATTTGAAACTTCTTCTCCAATCCACTCAGGAAGTTGGAGCTCTTCCTCTTCACTTTCCAGTTCAACTTCGGCAACAATTAAACCTTCATTTTCACCTTTAAAAACATCTATTTCCCAATGGTGATTAGCCCGAAAGTAAGAATGTCTGGTTTTTTCAATGATAGGCTTTTCGCAAAGATCAATTAAGCTCTCGGCATCTTTTAAAGGAATTTCATACTCATATTCTAAGCGACTGAGATTGTCGTTTTTTCCTTTGATAGTCAAAATTCCCTTTCCTCTCGAAATACGTACGCGTACTGTTCGTTCAGCAACTGAGTTGAGGTAACCCTGCTTAATGTCATTGGCATCAGTAGCCTTCTCACGCCAAGAGTCGTCTTTAATCAGGAATTTTCGTTCTATTTCTACACCCATAATTCAGAATAAGATGTTGTATTAGATCAACAGACACTAAATTTAAGTTTCTTCGGCATACAAACATCATTTTGCCAAGATACTTTATGCTTTCTCCGAACCTATTTGTAAAATGACATTACCACGTTTACGGCCCGTATCCACATAAGCATGTGCTTGTTGTATTTGTTCGAGAGGATAGATACGATCAATTACGGTATTTAGTTTATTTGTTTTTAAGAGCTCACAGACTTTAATTAAGTCTCTCATTTTTAATTCTGGTTTGCGCATTCCAGTAGCTGCAAATTTTAGTTTTTTAGCAGAAAAAGGGGATACAAAGAGCATGGTGGCTAAGGTAGATAAGCTTAAAACAGGAGTAAGGAAAAGGCCTTTTTTACTGAGATGTTTCTTCATTTTGAAATAGGAAAGTTTACCTACTGTGTCAAAAATGATATCAAATTGCTCATTGCTTTTTTCCAACTCATTTTTAGTGTAATCAAAAACCTTATCAGCTCCAAGATCTTTTACCAGTGCTTTATTTTTTCCACTGCACACTCCGCTAACCTCTGCTCCAAAATGTTTGGCTAATTGCACTGCAGCAGTTCCAATACTCCCCGAGGCTCCATTAATCAATACCTTTTGTCCTTTTTTGATAGGAGCTTGATCTGTGAAAAAAGCAAGAGCAGTACAAGCTCCATCTAAAATTCCTGTTGCTTCCTCAACGCTGACATTTTCTGGTTGATGAATGATAATTTCATCTTCTGCTAAACAAATATATTCGGCATAAGCTCCACAATTTAATCCTGTTTCAGCTAAAACCTGATCTCCAACTTTGAACCGACTGACCTTTTCTCCAATTTGCTCTATTGTTCCTGCTAAATCGGTTCCAGGAGTGGTTACTTTAGGTTTTCTTAAGCCCAAAAACAAACGACCAAAATAAGGTTTCCCTTCTCGCATCATGGTACTTGCAGCTGTAATGGAAGTCGCCTTTATCCGAATCAAGATTTCGTTCTCCTTGGGAGTTGGTTTATTGATTTCTTTGATTTTAAGGACTTCTGCTCCACCATATCCGTTTACAATAACTGATTTCATAATTGTTTTTTTAATGATTATGAAACAAAGGTGAGGGGAATGAAATCTGGAATCGTTCGGGATTATAAATCAGAACAAAATGGAGAATCGGAACTTAGGCCTTTAATTGGTTCCAATAAGCTTTTGGAGTCATGCCCATTTTCTTTTTAAAAAAAGTATTGAAAACAGTTTTAGAATTAAATCCGCTGTCATAAGCTATGGCCAATAAAGTCAGTTGATGAGCATGAGTACCACTTAACTTTTCTTTGAATAGTTCTAAGCGGTAAGTATTCACAAATTCGGCAAAATTTTGTTGGAATCCCTCGTTTAAAAGTTGCGACATATGATTGGGCGGAAGATTCATATAATCGGCTAACAAACGTAAAGACAAATCGGGATTGATGTACAGTTTTTCGTTTTGCATCAAGTCTAATAAACGCTCTTTAAATTGAAGGAGTTCTTCATTTTTAAAAAGTGATTTTTTGTATTTACGATTAGCTTGATTGTCTTTTGGAGCAGTGATAATACCTCCAATCATTTTTTGAAAGGCTGGTAATTTGTGCAAGGGTTTGGCCAAAGGTTCTGTAGGAAGAAGCAAGACCAACGGAAAATGATGATCGATTCCAGTTTGAATATAGGTCAAGGCTTTATCAATTTGATTTAACTGTGTATGACAAAGTATTAAAAAGTTCAAGGCATTTCCTGCAGAGGGGGAATTCAGATATGATTCCAATTCAAGAATCCCTTTTTCAGCTTCGGAAATGTTCCCCATCATTGCATGTGAGATGGTTGTCCCTCCTAATTTGGCCAGAAAGCCAGTAGTGTCTTCTGCCAAGTTTTTAAAATAGTTCAACCCATTTTCATATTGACCTGATAGCAAAAAAGAAGCACCAATGTAAACTACCGGAAAAGGTAGTTCAGACTGCAAATTCAAGCTTCTTTTAAAGTAAGGAGTGGCCTTATCATATTGCTCTAACATGTAATATAAAAAGCCTTTATAATTAATGTTTACAGAGGAAAAAGGGTCTAACTCAATGGCTTTGTTAATGTATTTCATGGCTTCCTCAAGCTTTCCCTCAACGGTGAGGAAATTAGCCATGGTGATGTACATATTATCCGTTGTTTTAGAAGCAAGAGCTTTATTTAAGTGCAAATACGCTTGTTCGAGATTCCAGTTTTGCCAGCAACTAATCCAGGCTAAATTCAATTGTGTTTCGGGTAAGTCTTCCTTTAACTCAATGGCTTTTTGCAAAAAAGGCTGAGCTTTGGAGAACCCTTCTACCGATGAAATAATTCCCATGGTTCCCATATAGACATATCCTTGATTGATGTCCAAATAGGGAAGTGGGAACTCAGGAACTTCTTCAATTACTTCCTCAAATATCGAAATAGCCTTTAAGGTACTGTCATAATCCAACTTCATTAAATAGAAGCGCCCCTCAAGGTATTTCTTATAGCTTTCAAAAGGAATATTATAGTCCTCCACCAAGTGATCTTTGATCTCAAAATGCCCCAAATGCTCTCTTAACCTATCAGCAATGATGAGGCTAATTTCATCTTGAACGGCAAAAATATTCTCTAAATTCCGATCAAATGATTCGGACCAAAAGTGAAAATCATTCTCTACCTCAATGAGCTGAATGGTTATACGGGCCATTGTTCCTGACAAACGAACACTTCCTTCTAAGATGATGGAAACATTCAGTTGTTTTCCAATTTCAGATAGAGGTAAATCAACATTTTTAAAGGAAAAGGAAGAACGTCTTGAAGTGACTTTAAGCGCTTGAATTTTAGTAAGCGCATTGATGATTTCCTCTGAAATTCCATCGGCAAAATACTCCATTTCTTCATTAGCACTTCTATTAATGAAGGGTAATACGGCAATGGATTTATTCTGCGAACTCACTAAGATTTCTTTTACCCAAAGTTAAAGATCTGCTTTGAGGTTTATTGGATAGTCTTTGATTTTCTGCTCTAAACGCCTGTTGAGATAAGGATTTTTGCCTTTTAACTGTTCTGAGATAAACTGAGCTTCCTGATGGTATTTAATCACCTTTTCCTGACTCCAGTGAGGAGGTGGAGCTTGTAGATTGGTAATTCGATCGGCCAGTTTCACGAGGCCAACTTCTTTTGATAGTTCATTAATTCGATTCAAACTATCTTCCATTCGCTCCTTCTTCGTAGTAATTTCATCGTTTTTTGTTAGGGCCTGAACTCCTTTGGCAACTTCTTCTCCAAATTCGTTTTTAATTTCATCAAAGCTGGCTGAAGTATCCTCTATGGTATCGTGCAAAATGGCCAATTGAACAGCAAAATCAAGATTAAAATTCTGCTCTGCATGATGGGCCATTAACACCTCCATTACTACGTTTGAAATGTGGAGTAAATAATTGGCATTTGTACCCGGAACTTTTTGGTTGGAGTGTTTTTCTCCTGCGAATTTCATTGCTTTTTGATAGAGTTCTTGTGTCATTTCGATTTAAAATTAAATGATTGGCTCCAGAGTTTCCTAATCAAACAAAGCCACCACTCTGGCCGGTGCAGCAGAGGCCCCAACAATCTTCAAAGGAAAAACAGCCACCTTGAATCCCTGATAGGGAAGAGCATCCAAATTAACTAACTGTTCCATATGGCAATATTCTTTGTTTTGACCCACTAAGTGGGCCTCCCAAAACAATTCAGAATTACCTGTTTCTTTCGCCTTTTCAAGCATGTATGGAAGTGGTAAATCCCACCCCCAGGAATCAATACCCATTACCTTAATTCCTTGATCAATGAGCCATTCGGTAGCTTCGGCGCTCATGCCAGTTCCCACTTTGTGAAAATCGGCCGTTCCGTTAAACTTATCCCTTCCGGTTTTGATGAGCACGATCATTTCGGCTTTTAAGTGTAGATCATTTTCCTTTAAGAAATCCTCAATGTCTTTCACCGTAATGGGATCAAAATCGGCCTTGTGTTTCATGTCTATCACCAAACCTTCTCCGTAACACCATTCCAACGGAATTTCATCTATGGTTTTTGATTTTTGACCATTGGTAGTGGGAGAATAATGCCAGGGAGCATCAATATGGGTAGTTGAGTGAACCCCCATTTTTTTGATGGTATCATCGGCCCAACCATTGAAATTCTTAGGGAATAATTTAAAAGGTAATCCTAAAAATCGAATGAGCCATTTGGCTTTGTGATGTGGTTTATGTTTGATTTTTACCTTCATAAACCAGGGATCGGCTTTATTGTATTGAATAGGTTTTGATAGATCTACTATTTTCATTTATTCTTTCTTATCCAGGACTTTATTATAGGTGGAGTTATCGGGAGTGTATGAGATTAGTTCCCCATCTTTTCCGTCGAAGTATAATTTTCCACAGTTTTGGCATTCGTAAACCAATTTAAAGAGATTTTTTCTTCTCAACTCCATAGCGGCTATTTCTTTTTCTTTGGGAGAGTCTCCCGATTCTTCAATAGCCTCATCAATGGCATCCCAAAAGTCAAAATATTGGGTGTTAGAAATTAAATGTCCTTTGTGTCTCAAATTGTCCGTTGAGTCAACGATAAGGTAGTTACAACTGCATTTGATTTTCATTATTGAGAGTGATTTAATTAATCCTTCTCAATTTAGTAATAAGTGGAATAGCAATTTCAGCTCCCTTTGGATTAAATTCAACAGTATGCTCTCCCTCCGTATCGGAAACCGTAAAACTCATGGTTCCGTTAGGATCGTTGGTCATACCATTGATAGCAAGAAATTTTTGCCCATTTCTCAGTCCTGCTTTATAGGCATTGGAGTTTTCTTTAACTCCAATAATGGTTTCCTGATCAATACTGCTCGAATAATCAAATCCATATTCGAATGATACCTTTTGAAGTGTATCACAACTCACAATTAATGGTGAGCTAATAGGAATGAGATCCCCTTTCACAATGTATTGATCCAATAAAGGAGAAATGTCCATGTCAAAGGCCTCTCTGGCAACAGAAATACAAAAGTCATTAGTGAGATTGAAATTCATTTTTTCCATGGATTTGTCACTGAATAGTACTTTTAAATAAGCGTCTAAATTGAATTGATTATTACTCTCTTCGCGGAAATATCCATCCAGATAAAAAGCAAAAACGGCTCCTTTGTGATAGGCAAGATTCTCTAGACGTTCATCAAATAAATAACTGTCATTATAACTCTCAATATCCATATTTCGGTAAGGGGAGAGGTAATATTGTTCAATGAGTTGATTGAGTTTTGACAGGTATTGATCTTCGTTTAAATAACCCGTTTCCAAACCAACTCTGTTGGCATAATAATCTGTAAATCCTTCGGTAAACCATTTCATTTTACCGGGTGATGGGTTATTGGCAATAACGTTAACCCCTATCCAACTATGGGTGTATTCATGGGCTAATTGATGGTAAAAGAGTGGGAGGTATTCTTCTGTAAATTTTCCGGGTAAATAAAAGCAAAAGGAATCATACATATTTCTTCCTCCAATTCTCCCACAATTTGTTCCTTTTTGGGTAAAGGAGATGACATACTCTTTACTATGGTGAAAATGATCCCACAGTTTGAACTGTGCTTCTGTCAGATCTTTAGTGAGATCAATTAACAATTGCTCTTCAAATCCCCATTTACCATAGAAGTATAAATGAAAGTTGACATCATCAATGCTAAAATTGTAATTGCGATAATTCCCTCCAATGAATAAGGTGCTAAAAATGTTTTCTTGTTGAATTGCTTTTGTGAATTGATGTTCTCTTTTGCCATCTTTAACTTCAACGACTCCAAAATCATTGGCAATGTGCCAGTCTGTTGGAAAATTTACCCATTCTAATTCTACATCAAATTGCTTTTCTTCTGAAATAGCAAAGTTGGGCATAAGCAGCGACATGTCCCCATACATGTGAAAAAACTGAGAGTTAATTGCTGGAACAAAATAATCATCTCCGTCACAGGAAAGTTGTGTAGAATCATTTGAAAAAGAAGCAATGGAGTAGTGGAGAATGGTAGATTTATTAATAGGAATGAGCTGATAGGTATCAAATCCTGTTTTTATTAAAGTACCTTTTGATTTTAGGTGAAGACTATCTGTAATAACCGTATTGGTCATTTTATGACGATCGTAATTGGTAGGAACTCTTAGCTCAATAGTGTCTAATGAGGTATTATTTTCATAAACCATGTCCACGGCAATGCGATTTTTATCATCACTGAGCTTTAGCGTGTATTTGAGTTTGTCTAATTGAGTTTGACCAAAAGAAATAAGTGTTAGGAATACAAAAAATAGTAGGGATACAGTTTTCATTTTTGAGGGAAAAAGAGGTTAAAATTTAGTTTAGGCATCATGTGCTTATAACTATGACCTTTTTTTATTCAAAATGTTACTTTCTCTTATTTTTTGTTGACTTTTTCCAGAATAAAATTCACTAGCAAATTGTTCTCTTGTCCCAATTTGTGGACTATTTGATAATGATTCAATTTCTTGTATTCGTAATAGGTCAAGGGAGCTTTTGATTGATTTTGGGCGTACAGTTTTTTAGATTCTTCAATGAAAAAGTCAGTTTCATCACCTCCCACGCTCAATAAAACGGGACATTTTATTACCGACAAATCTTTATTAGAAACACTGAAATTTTCAACTTCCTTATCGTCTAATTGCAAAACTTCATTGAGATAGCTGTTTTTGATTGGCGCTAAATCAAAGATGCCACTAAGGCTGCAAATAGCCTTAATATTTGGCCTTAAAGATTCGTTCATTAAGTAGGCCATGAGTGCCAAATGTCCGCCGGCAGAATGTCCTGAGAGAATTATTTGATTTGGGTCAGCATTATAATTGACTGCATTTTTCTGAATCCAATGAATGGCAGTATTGATATCTTCTAAAAGCTGCTGCATGTTTACTGCTGGAATGAGGCGATAATTAACCACACAAACAGTCATGTCTTTTTTTAGAAAAGGTTCCGCTATAAAACGATAACTAGCCTTGTCTAAACCTCGCCAATAACCACCATGAAAGAAAATTAAAATAGGCGCATTGTTCGCCTCTGAAGGAAAAATATCCAGGCCTTGTAAGGCTGCTTCACCATATTTTTGATTCAGAATACAAGAATAAGATTCCTGAATTCTTTTTGACTCATTTTCATTGATGTCCAGAAACTTTTGGAAATCGGGATGACGTTCTCGTAACTTTAGTTGATTGTCGGGCGTTCTCATCTGTTTTTAGATTGTCACCAATGTACAAAAGTTAGCAATTTACCCCAACCATTCCACCTCATGTTCAATTAAGCTTGATTCAGCTTCCTGTTGTTCTTGCTTTTGTTTAAACATTTCAGTTTCCATTAGGCTTTGAGGGCCTCCACCAACCCGAATGAGATGATCGATGTAACGAATAAAATCCTCTGACTCATCTCCAAATCGTTCACCTTTTAAAATGACTTTAGAAACGGGATACACACCACTACTTACTTCTAAAGCTTGCTCGGCCGAAAAACCAACCGTGACAAAACCATATTTATCTGCCAATTCATAGGCGATTTTGGGCACTCCGGAATTGGTGTAGCCACTCACAATTTCAATGATGGTATTAGGGTACTTTGTCGCAATTCCAGTAAAAATCTTGTCCAGAATTTGATAGGCATTTTTCTTGTCAAATGCATTTTTGCTAAAGCCAACTACTCCAAATTTAATTACATCATACTCCATATAATTCCATCTTTTAATATTGCCAGATCAGTCTAATTCAATTTTCATTTTAGTAAATCAATCAAATTTCTTAGAATAAAATGAAGATATAAAATTTGAGTTGATTCTGACCATTTCCGGCAGAATGGAACTTCGGAGCTCCTATTTTTTTCGGATTGGAATCCAAAGCTCCTCTTCAGAGTTAGGGTCTTCACCTTTATAACGCTCATCCATTAAAGCAAAATGAGGTCGATCGTCTAGTTGATAGTCAGAATTAGGAAGCCATTGTCCAAAGATGTATTGGTAGAATTTTGGTCCATCACTAGATTTTCCTTTGTAGAGAAATACAGCATATTCTCCGGCTGGAATGGTGAGTGTATCCATCTCTGCGGGAATAGTATCAAAGTTGGTTACCGGAACTGCAGCCCATTTCTCAAATTCATTGGTGGGACTAAAATTTTGAAAGAAAGTAGTATCGTCATAAACCTCCACCGAGTAAAAGTGTTTTGGGTTTGAAGTATTGGTGACCTCTTTTCTGCGAGGCATAAAACCTTGCCATAATTTGACAGTTTGATTATTGGCAAGGGACATTCTAATCTTATTCCCAATGAGTTTAATTTCAGCAGAAGTTTGTATTTGTGGTTCCATTTTTAGTTGATTTTGATGTTGTAAACGTCCAGTAATCCTACCACCTCGGGTAAGGAAAATTTAGCTCCTTTTATTTTATTGATAGAGGGATCAATGGAATAATTAATGGCTTGAGAAAAATCAGCCTTTTCCAGGTTTGTGTTGATGAATACAGCATGCATCAAGTCACAATTTTTAAGCGGAACAGCTGTTAAATTCGCTTCGGTAAAATCAACGCCATGCAATTGACAATGGTAAAAGGATGTTCGTCCCAGTTTCATTTGATAAAAGATGGAATGATTTAATTGACAACGATCAAATGATGCAGAGAATCCAAATTCGTTACAATCGTCAAAATGTAAACCAAGCATCTTACAGTTGACAAATTTCACATCTTGCAAAGAGACATCGGCTAGTCCGGCATTACTAAAATTACAGTCAATGAATTCACATTCCGAAAAACGATAATTGGTGAGTTGACAGTTGGAGAAATTGCAGTTCTTAAAAGTGCAATATTCGTATTCCATGTTTTCAGTGAGATCTTCCGAAAAATCAACATTTTCAATGGTTTCTTCCTCAATGTAGGTTTTATTCATGGCTTGTGATTTTTCAATAACGAAGTTGTTGGACAAAGATATTTTGTCTTGCTTGAAATTCCTTTGACTTAAGTCAAAAAATCACTTTTTGTGCCGAATACGGCTCAATGTTTCTTGTGAAATACCAAGGTAAGAGGCCACCATTCCCAAAGGAATTCTATGATGGATATTGGGATAGGTTTCTTTAAAATGAATGTACTTTTCCTCCGCTGAGGTAAACCGAAAAGAGGTAATTCTTTCTATTAAATGGTCTAAGAGTGTAGTCATGGAGAGGCGACCATATCGGTCGAGTTCAGGAAAGGTGTTGAATAAAAAAATCATATCCTGAACATCCAAACAAAGTGCTTTTGTGTCTTCAATGGCATCTACAAAATAAATGTCCGGTTTTCCGGTACGCCAGCTTCGTGGCGAATTGGCCCAGTTATTTTTAGCCGAGAAGTATTCAATTACTTCTTTTCCGTCTTTTAAAAAGTAGGTTCTACTCAAGCCATCAAGGATGTAATAACTTTTGGTGTTTACTTTATCGGCGTCAATGATTAGCTCTCCCTTTTTAAAAGAAACAATTGAAACTCGTTTTAACAGTTCAGCTTTTAATGATTCACTGACTGGAATAAAGTGTTCAAAGTGTTTTATGATTTGCTCTTTTGCCTCGATAAGATGAAGGGGTTAATCATTCGATTGACTTAGAATTATTTTATAAATCCCAAGTAATATGTCTACAGATTTCACATAGTCATTATTACAAAGTATGACAATATACTCATTTGTTGAAGGCTTATAGGTACACCAACTAATGTATCCGGCATAGCCTCCACTGTGGTAAACGTATTCTCCAAATGAGTTATTCCGAACAAAAAATCCCATTCCATATCCTGTGGAAATGGAGTCGGTGGAGAACATTTTTGATTTATTGGTTGAGGATATTAATGTGTTTGTTCGGAGCGCCTGTTTCCATTTTTCTAAGTCCAATACTGTACTGCTAATCCCTGCGTCACCATAGGTTCCGTTAAGTGTTCCGCAAATGAACCTTTTATTGTCGTTCATTATTTCATAGCCTTTTCCTGATTTGAAATATCCTTCGGTATTATTCGGAATATTAACCGGAGCGTACTTTCTACGAATAACCTGCGTGTTACACATGTTTAGTGGCTGAAATATTTTTTCTTCCAGATAACTGGAATAGGTTTGTCCTGAAATTTTTTCAATGATCATGGCCAGAATGACATAAGCAGTATTGTTGTATTTAAATTGACTTCCAGGGGTGAAATGGAGTTTTGGTTTTAATTGACAAAGAATAGAAAAAACATCCTCATTGTTGGCAATGCTATCTCGATTCCAAACCTTCTTTTTATCCATGAAATTAGCATATTCGGGCAAGCCAGATTGATGTCGAAGCAGATGTTCTACTGTGATGTTTTTATAAGGAAATGCAGGGAGAATTTTTTGAACATCAGTTTGATATTTCAGCTTTCCGTTTTCGATTAACTGGATAGTAGCTAAAGCGGTAAATTGTTTTGAATTACTAGCAAGTTCAAAGAGTGTTGAATCATTTAGGGGGCTGTTGGTCTCAAAATTTGAAACTCCAAAACTCCGTTTGTAAATGACACTGTCATTTTTTGAATAATAGACATTGCCGTTAAATCCCTCTTTAACATGTAGATGAATGAGGCTATCCATGCTACTCCTAATTTGCGCACTTAATTGTTGCGTCAAGAGAAGAGCAAAGAGTAGGACACTGAGTCTATTCAATTTTAATACTAATTCGTTCACCTTGTTTTGTTAACGGATAATGGTCTTCACTATTTTGAAAAATTTGTTCGGCTGGAGCAACTTCAACAGGGTAGAGGTGATAGATTCCTACCATTTTAGCATCGATCAAGACGTTTTGATCTTTTGCATTTTTATAGAGCCAATAAGGGATAAAAGCCCAGTCAATGTCCGATATTTTCCCTATCGTTTCTGTTTTTCCGGTATCGCCTGATAAATAGATTTTCTTTCCGTGCCAGTTGATCAAATACGAATAGTGTTTGAATGAAATTCCAAATACCTTATGCTCGGTCTTAAAAGCTTTAATGCTAAAGTCAGGAACGGTTTCGCCTAATTGCTCTAATTCGGCAATGTTCCAGGGACCATAAGTTTGTCCTTTTTTTTCTTTTAAAACCTTTTTCAGATTCTTTTTAGAGTAGTGATCGGAATGTTTGTGAGTGAAGATGAAGATTGAATTGTCTTTTATACTATCCAATTCGGCATTTTCAAATTCCATGTAGTTAAAGGCTCCTGATTTATAAGGAAAATCAATGTAGAAATTAGTTGTTCCGTCGGTCATGTGTAAACCACAGTTCCCAATGAATTCAATTTGAATTTCTTTTATTTGAGAAAAGCTTGAAAAACTGAATAAGCAAAGTGTGATAAATACGATAATACCTCTTAATCCGAATCTTTTTGTCATTTTACCTAAGTTGTAATGCGCTTAATTTTTGCGGCCAAAGATAAATTTTTATTTGTCTTCTTTATTTCAATTTAGTGGTATAGGTCAAGCGGCTGTAACCATATTCTATATCTGAAAATTCAAGAAGCAATTCTTCTTCATAATTGTTGTTGACGGATTCAAATTTTTTATTCTGAATCAGTTGGCTTTTAATACTATCATTTTCAAGTAAGTCATATTTAATGAGCTCGCTTAAAACTTCTTCTACTTTTTCTGAGGTGGTATCCTCCAAACTGAAAATGGTAGTAACAGAGAATTCCTCAATGATATTTCGATCCGTATTTACGGACAGGGCTGGTAGTGTCTCTTCTCCATGAAAAACGAAAGACTCCTGATAATGGTTCATATAACAATCCTTTCCAATTGAATCAGGCATTGAGTTGGAAGAATTCATGTGATCCCATCGCCAATCAACTGTCGAAGAGCTGTCATTAATTGAGGAGTTTAGATGGAGGTTAAGGTTTTCAAAATCATAGTTAATGGGAATCAATTCTAAGACCTTGTCCCCATCAGCTATTGCTGATTCATCCGTCTGTTCTTTATCGTCAACATTTTCTTGGCTTTGGCAACTGATTAAAAGAGTAAGAAAAATTAGAAGCAAGTATGAGATTTTTGTTTGCATGAATGTGATTACTGAACATTTATCTAAAGATAGATTTTTTGTCCTGTTTTTCTCAAAATTTGCAGTTGTAAAGTTTAGTTCAGTTTTCGATACTCTGAGGGAGTAACGCCAGTATTATGTTTGAAAAATCGACTAAAATATTGAGGGTATTCAAAGCCCAGCTCGTAGGCGAGAGATTTAACGGAAATGTTTGAGTTCAATAACTGATGTTTGGCCATATTGACCAACTTTAATTGAATATGTTCTTTGGCTGTTTTTCCGGTTTCAATTTTTAATAGGTCACTCAAATAATATCCTGAAATATTCAGCGCCTCTCCACATTGTTTTACGGTTGGAAGTCCTTTTTCGGAAAGATCTCCAGAGTTGAAAAATTCTATTAAATATTGCTCGAACTTGCTTATGAAATCCTGATTTTTATTGGTTCGAGTTAGGAATTGACGATCATAAAATCGCTCACTATATTTTAAAACTGATTCTAAATTGTGAATGATTAAATCATGACTGTGGCGATCCAAATTTTGAGAAATTTCGTTTTCAATATTTTCAACAAACTCTTTCAAAATCAGTTTTTCTTTTTCCGAGACGTGTAAGGCTTCGTTGACATCGTATAAAAAGAAGTTATAAGCCTGAATTTTTTGATAAAAGACTGATTCATTAAAGAGATCAGGATGTACAAAGAGTGTCCAGCCTTTCAAGTCAAGAACGGCGTTGTCAGTGACCTTAAATACCTGCCCAGGGGCAGAGTAAAGAATGGTTCCTTCCTCAAAATCATAAGTGTTTCGGCCGTAATTAATACTTCCTTGAATGTCGGATTTTAAGGAAATGATATAAAAATCAAAACAGATATTGACATTTGTAACCTGCAAGTTCATATCCGGAACATGTCTGCATACAGAAATGAGCGGATGAAGCGGTTTTTCGACATTCAACAAACGATGCATTTCATGAATGGTTTTTATACGAACTATTTGGCTCATTTTGATCTGTTTGATTTTGAAGAGCGAATAAAATCCTCTTCCAATTTACCATTAATCGACCTGATAAAAAAACTAAGCTTTATTTCGAGAGGTTTAGATCG
>JAKSBJ010000346.1 GCA_022361195.1 Flavobacteriales bacterium | reverse complement strand
TAATGATAAAGGATGAACCTTCTCCTCCGGCTCCTCCTGAGATGAGTACAGTAAATGATCCGTCTGAATAACCAAAGCAGGTTGGATTGTTTTGCACAATGGAGATATCAGGCTCTGAGGTCATGACAATGGGCATATTAAAGTTATCGGTACATCCATTGTCGGTAGTTACTGTTAGGTTAATGGTATAAGTTCCGGCAGCACCATAGTTATGGGATGGATTTTGATCGGACGACCCTCCGGCATCACCAAAGGTCCAGTTCCAATCGGTAATACTTCCAGGAGCATCAACGGATGATCCATCGACAAAGTCAACGGTATTGGCAATACATCCTCCGGTTAATCCATCGGCTGATGAAATACCATTGATCTCAAATTCAAAGTCGGCCTCTGGAGCTGGGAATACCTCAACGGTAATTGTTGTGTCGTCCGTGCAGCCGGCGTCATTGGTGACGGTAAGTGTCACATCAAAAGTTCCGGAAGAGGTATAAACATAGGTTGGATTTTCATCAGTAGAGGTTCCACTGGCATCTCCAAAATCCCAGTCCCAATCGGTTAAACCTCCTTCACCAGGAGTGGACTCATCTGTGAAAACCGAATTCTCTGAAAAACAAACGTCGTCAACAGTAAAACTGGCGACTGGATCTGGTGCTATTGTAACAACATAAGAAGATGCATCACATTCGTCCCCTATAAAATAAGAGGCTGTATAAGTTCCTGCTCCGGTTGGCATGACGTCCAGGGTAGAACTGGTTTCTCCAACTAAAGCAACTCCTTCTAAGTACCATTGCCAGCTCCCACCTATTGTATCTATATCCGCCGACAACATTAAATCTCCTTCACACCAACTTCCACTTTCAGTAATAGCTCCACCAGCAAAAGATAAACTATCCAAAAGGGTTAATTCATCAACATAATAGTAACTTAAATCTGGCATACCCGGATCACATGAACCTCCAATTACAATGGCATTCAAATCTACCGTTGGAGTAAAATTAATGGTCACTTCTGTCCAATCTCCTCCCGCGTCAACAACTACAGTTTGGGTATCCAAAGCCATCCATGACCCCGCTGTTCCGGTAGGACAACCATAATAAAAAGGGTCTCCAAATGGTAAATCAGCACAATCAGGAGTTCCGTAAAAGACCAAATCAAAAGTAGTCGAACCATTTCCATGAGCAGCCCATAGATTTAATACATAAGGCGTTCCGGCTGTCATTGGAGACAACAAACAAGCACCTATGTACTCCTGATAACCATCTGAAACATAAAAACCAGCGTATCCTTCTCCACTCCCATCACCCGGTAAAGGTGTAGATGGAACGGTAAAAGATGGAATGGCTGTAAAATCACACAGATTAAAATAATCTGAGGTTGCAGCTGAGGCTTGAATCCAATCATCAGCACAAGTGAGTTCACTAAAGGTTGATGGGCAGCAAGTATTCTCCTCAAAAGAAGGATTTGGAATTAGAGAACCTAGTGTATCTGCTACTGACAAAGAACAGTCGCAATCATCGTCATTTAAATCAATTAATCCGTCTGAATCATCGTCGATTCCGTTTGTACAATCTTCCTGAGCAAAAGAACTTATGCCAGAAAATAATAGAATAAGAAGTGTGAAGTTTTTTAATAAATTCATGAGTCGTGGGCGTTTGTAATTCTTTTAGTTTCAATTAAAAGACGTTAGCAAACGCAAAAAGAATGCTTATGCTTGTATAATTTAACAGAAAAGCATCAATAATCCACTGAACTACTGGATTTTGATAAGGTTTTAACAGAATTTTATTCTACGGTCCAAATCGCATCAGTGATTTACATCCGGGAAAATAAATCAACTCAAAAAATAACTAAGAAGAAGATGATTTAACTCTTAATAAAGACATTCTTTGGCTCAGTAAAGAATCTTAAAGCTTCAAATCCGCCTTCACGACCAACACCTGAACTTTTAACTCCCCCAAAAGGAGTTCTCAAATCTCTCACCAACCACGAATTCACCCATACAATTCCAGAATGTAATTCGTCGGCTACTCGATGAGCTCGAGTCAAATTCTCTGTCCAAACTGTTGCCGCCAAACCATACTGTGTTGAATTCGCCATGGTTAAAACTTCTTCTTCGGTATCAAAAGGAGTGATTGTTACCACAGGACCAAAAATTTCCTCCTGATTGGTACGACACTGATAATCTAAGCCTTCAATAATCGTTGGACGAATGTAATATCCACTGGCATATTCACCTTCCAAAACAACTTGCTCACCACCAGTTAAAACAGTCCCTCCTTCTTCCTTTGCTAATTCGATGTATGACAGTACTTTCTCCATATGTGGCTTTGAAACCACTGCTCCTAACTTTGCTTCCGGATCGGATGGATAAGAGACTTTTGCACGGGCAGTTTTTGCAACAAAGGCTTCTTTGAACTTTTCATAAATTGGTCGTTCAATGAAAATTCTTGAACCACAAAGACAAATTTGTCCTTGATTGGCAAAAGAACTCCTCATGGTTGTAGAAAGGGCTTTGTCAAAGTCACAATCGGCGAAAATGATGTTCGGATTTTTACCTCCTAATTCCAACGATAACTTTTTGAACATTGGAGCAGCAATTCCTGCAATGGTTTCACCAGTCGTAGTTCCACCAGTAAAAGAAATAGCTTTAATTCGTGGATTTCGGGTAATGGCATCTCCTACTTTATGTCCTAATCCATGAACAATATTTAGAACTCCTTCAGGTAATCCTGCTTCCTTACAAACTTCTGATAACATAAAAGCTGTCATTGGAGTTATTTCAGAAGGCTTTGCTACCACACAGTTTCCTGCAGCCAAAGCCGGAGCAATTTTCCAGGTAAACAAATAAAGTGGCAAATTCCATGGAGAAATACAACCAACAACTCCAATGGGTTTGCGCAAAGTGTAATTCACTCCGACACCTTCCATATAATGTGATTCGGATGCATAATGCAAAATGGCCGTAGCAAAAAACTTCAAATTACTTACTCCTCGAGGAATGTCAACATGCGATGCCAAACTAACAGGCTTACCATTGTCCAAAGATTCAGCTGCGGCAAATTCATCCAAACGACTTTCAATGATATTGGCGATTTTGATCATATAATCTGATCGTTCACTTTTACTCAATCCACTCCATAGCGGAAATGCCTTTTCAGCAGCCTCTACGGCTTTATCAACGTCTTCTTTTGTTGAATCCGGAATTTGAGAATATACTTGACCTCTCGACGGATCGTAATTATCAATATGTTCATTATTTACAGGTCCTACTAACTCTCCTCCAATGTAATTTTTCAAGTAAATCATATTCCGAATTTTGTCATTGATTTATAAATCGTGCTTAAAAATAGTGATATTATTGAGCAGAAAAACTAAACTTAATATCTGTTTGATAAATTCCAATAAGTGGACTAATAATCTCATTAATATTTCTATTTTTAACTCTAAATTCAAGCTTCCATGGCCTTTTTGATCGTTTACATTTTTATTGGCATCATTGCCCTCGCCATTTTTGCAATTTGGATAAAAACCATTGTTGAAATTGTTCAATCCGACTTTGAAGGTGACAACAAACTCATTTGGTTACTCATTGTACTATTTGTAGGCTGGGTAGGGCTAATTTTGTACTATACCATGGGACGTCAAAAACGAATTTTAGCCACGAACAAGGAGCAGAAGTTTTCAGAAGAGGTCTTTGAAGAGAATCCACGCTACCAAAAATGATTGCTTCTTCCCTGCATTTTAACAATCAATTCAGTATTATTTTAGTAACTTTGCACCACTATAGAACGAATTAAAGTCTAAGAATGGAAAATGTAGCTTATGCCGGAATGATTGGGATGCCTCAGGTAATCCTAATTGCAGTAGTGATTCTTTTGTTATTTGGTGGAAGAAAGCTGCCAGAATTAATGAAAGGCTTTGGTAAGGGAGTTAAGGGATTTAAGGACGAAATGAATGGAACCGGAGAAGGGGAAAACAAATCATCGTCCACTGAGATTAATACTGAAGATTAATACGCTCCAATTCCTATGTATACTTCCTTTGCAGAAATAAAGTCTGCCCTTGAGCAGGGAGAATCCGTAGTGAACATTACACGATCTTATCTAAATCGTATTTCAGAGTACGAACGCCTCAATGCCTTTTTGGAGGTATTTGAAGAAAGTGCTCTCGAAAAAGCGAAAGAAGTAGATGAAAAGATCGCAGCCGGAACAGCCGGTAGGCTGGCTGGGATGGTTATTGCCATTAAAGACAACATGGCTTACAAAGGTCATAAGGTTTCTGCCTCCTCAAAAATCCTCGAAAATTTTGAATCACTCTATTCAGCTACATCCATTGAACGATTATTGGATGAGGATGCAATCATTATCGGACGAACCAACTGTGACGAATTCGCCATGGGTAGTTCCAACGAAAACTCAGCTTTTGGTAATGTTCTAAACTTCCACAATGAAAAAATGGTTCCGGGAGGATCGTCTGGAGGATCAGCAACTGCGGTAGCTGCTAATCTTTGTACTGCTTCTTTGGGAAGTGATACGGGTGGATCCATTCGTCAACCTGCTTCTTTTACAGGAACCGTAGGATTTAAACCTACTTATGGTCGGGTTTCGCGTCACGGTTTATTAGCTTATGCTTCTTCTTTTGACCAAATTGGTCCTTTCACCAATTCAGTTGAAGATGCTGCTTTAATTACAGAGGTAATGGCTGGTAAAGACAATTACGATAGTACATTGTTGCAAGAAGACAGCCTTCCAATGAACGAGATCTTTGACACCAATAAAAAGTTGAAAATTGCTTTTATTCAGGACTGTTGGGATAGTGAAGGAATTGATCCGGAAATAAAAAAACGTTCTTCGGAAGTTGTAGAACAGTTAAAGGCTTTAGGTCATACCGTTGAGGGAGTTAGTTTTCCTTATCTTAATGTAATGGTACCTACCTACTACGTTTTAACGACGGCCGAAGCTTCTTCTAACTTAGCTCGTTATGATGGAATTCATTACGGTTATCAGGCTAAGGATGCTGAGGGAGTAGAAAGTACTTATAAAAAATCACGATCAGAAGGATTTGGTGAAGAGGTAAAACGTCGAATAATGTTAGGAACATTTGTTCTTTCGCATGGTTATTATGACGCTTATTATACAAAAGGACAAAAAGTAAGACGAGTTATTCAGAATAAGACTTCGGAAATCTTAGATGAATATGATTTTATCTTACTTCCCACTACTCCTTGCACTGCTTTTGAAATTGGTGAGAATGTAGATGATCCTATCACCATGTATCTTCAGGACATTTTTACCGTACAAGCAAACCTATCGGGTAATCCTGCTATTTCTCTTCCAATGGGCCAACATTCTAACGGACTTCCGTTTGGAATTCAGCTAATTGGAAAACATTTTGAGGAAGGTCAGTTATTTGCCTTTTCAGATTACATGATCAACAACTGCAAGTAATTGCATGAAAACTTTATTCTCCATATTGGTATGGTTCAGCGCATTAACATGCGTCGCTCAGGATAGTCTGCAAACTACTCAAGTGGAAGCTACTATAGAAAATTCTGCTAATGAAGAAGATTCAGTTACCTATGAACGTTTCTTGGAGGTAGTTGAAAATTCCCTTTTTGAATATTACAAAGAAACCTGGGGCAAAGAACGAGCTTATGAGGTAATTGATTCACTTGGGTTTGAAGAAGCAGATCGACCGACCTATTCGGACTCTGTTTATGTCGCTCGTCTAAATGATCTAAATGCACGGACTATCATTGAGATTGAGATTAACTCAGATGTTTTAAATGCTGTAAAATATTTTGTCCGTAAACGACGCCGTTTCACTGCTGTTTGCTTGGGCCGATCTAAGTTGTTTTTTCCGATGTACGAAGAGTATTTGGACAAGTACAATATGCCAATGGAACTCAAATATTTGTCGGTAATTGAAAGTGGATTGAGACCTACCGTTAAATCAAGAGCTGGAGCAGCAGGATTGTGGCAATTCATGTACCGAACCGGGGTAATGTACGGTTTGCAGAACGACTCATATGTGGATGAAAGAATGGACCCACGAAAAGCAACAGATGCGGCTTGTCGATACTTGAAATACTTGCATGGTTTATACGGAGACTGGAGTATTGCTTTGGCCGCTTATAATGCTGGGCCTGGAAACGTCAATAAAGCCATTCGACGATCGGGAGGACAAATGAATTATTGGTCATTACGTCCTTATTTACCGAAGGAAACTCAAATGTATGTCCCCAATTTCATTTGTATGTTGTACATGATGAACTATTATCCTGAGCACAATATTGTTCCTAAAGAAGCAAAGGTTTATTTGCATGAAACTGATACCGTCTGTCTCAAAAAATCGGTTCGTATTTCGCATATTGATACACTTTTGGGCATTGATCAAGAGGAGTTTTTAGTACTTAATCCAACCTATAAATCCGATTTTATTCCGGAAACAGACCCTAAGCAATGTATTAGTTTACCCGTTGAAAAAATTGGTACTTTTCTAGATTTAGAGGACAGTCTTTATGAAATGGACATCGTAAAGGATTCGGTTGGAGGAAGTTTTGTTGCATTAGAGAAGAAGGTGATTCATGTGGTAAAGACCGATGAAACTATGGCTCAAATTGCAGCCCAGTACAATGTGACTATTTCAGATATTAAGGGTTGGAATAACTTAAGATCTACTCGTGTCTACCCTAGTCAACGCTTAACAATCATGAAAGCAGTACGAAAGTACATTGAGGCAGGAAGCACGGGTTCTGTTTCTTCATCTAAAAGTAGTTCGTCTTCAAAAAGCTCCTCCAGTAGTAAAGTTCCAGCAAAAACTTACTCGGACGGAAAGTATAAATATTACACTTTAAAATCTGGTGAAAACCTGTGGTCGGTGAGTCAAAAACTTGGCATACCTTTTGCGACAATTCAAGAGTTGAACAGAGATCTGGATCCAAAGCGAATGCAACCTGGTGATAAGATCAGAATCGCCAAACTCTAGTCTCACCAAAATCTACTTCATGCGCAGTTTATTGATCGCCCTAACAACTCTCCTTCTTGTTTCTTGCGGAGGCAATGGTAATTCTAAAGATGACCAATTTCTTCCTGATGCTAATGGAAGACATGGTGAAATACTCCTTCTTTTAGATGATAATCTTTGGAACTCAAGAGTTGGAGAAATACTAGAATCAAACTTGAACAAACACCCCGAAGGTCCTTATCTACGTCCGGAGCCAATGTTCAACTACTTCCGAAAAAAGCCGGATGATTTAAATCACATGAATAAGTTGAACAGAAACATCCTTAAAGTGATGGTTGATCATGATTCAACTTATGCAACTACTGCTGTTTTAGAACGACCAAATTACTACGCAAAGAACCAGCTTTTTGTCATTATTAAAGATTCAGACGTTAACCGTCTCTATGAGTTTTTACTCAACGACTTTGATGTTATAGCCGATTTATTTAACGACTTTGAGTTGAAGCAATACATGCGTTATTATAAAGAAGAAATAAATGATAATGTGAATGAAATGGCTCAAAAGAGATTTGGAATCAGCATTACCATTCCTTCCGAATCAACTTTGGAAAAAGAAAAGGACGGATTTGCCTGGGTAAAACGTGAACGTTCTCAAAACCTTATCGGAAATCAAGCCAACAAAACTGAAGGTGGAACTTTTTGGATTCAGCAAGGAATTTTGTTTTGGTCACAAAAGTATGACAGCGCATCTCAGTTCACCTTTGACGGAGTACTTCAAAGTCGTGATACAGTTCTTAAATACAATGTTCCGGGTAAAGTAAAAGGATCGTACATGGCAACCGAATATGATCCTGGATACAAACCTGAGGGAAGAGAATTCGATTTTAAAGGGTATCCTACTTATGAAGTTAGAGGTTTATGGAAACATGCCGGACATCGTGGAGCTTTTGGTGGAGGACCATTTGTCCAATACACCATTCACAACAAGGCCAAAAAGGAATTAATCACCGTTTGTGGATATGTTTATGCTCCTAAATTTGATAAGCGTGAGTATATTCGTGAAATCGATGCCATGTTGCAGTCCATTGAAGTGATCAAATGAAAACACTAGAAGAGGCCATTCAATATTATTCTTCTAAAAAAAATTCAGGAGAAATGTCCATGTCCCAAGTTCGGGAAGAACTGAAACTAAATGGCTTTTTTTCTAATTCAGAAATTGACACCATTTGTCGGGAAATATCAGATAGGGAACTGGATGATATCATTGATCCTGAAAATCCATTGAAAAAATTCTTTGGCAGCATTTATTTTGCCTATTTCTTTACCGTTTTTTGGGGAGCAGCCCTAGTCGCTGTTTTTGTCTTTGGCGCTCAAATAGAATCTCGAATTTCAAATATTCCTTCTTGGGTTTACCTTTTGGGAATGGGACTCTTGTTAGTAAAAAACCTTTACAAAATTTACCAGTTTCATAGCCGTAAGAGATAAGACTGTACATTTCTTTATCAGAATATTTTCTATTATTGTTCTCATAACCAGAACGTAACCCAAAAATGAATACAGTTTTAGATGAAGGCTTCGTAAAACTCGTCACACCTGCCCAGGCCGAAAAACACTATTTACCAAAGGTAATTGCTGAAGAAAAGGATTTAACTGAAGTTCGCAGAGAGCTAAAGGAAATTCATAATTTCTCAGAAGAAGATATTCGAATTGCTGCAAGGGTTATTTCAAACGCCCAATTCGAGTATATCCGAAATAAAAAAGCCCAACGCAGTGGTTGGGTTGGTGTTATTGCAGGTTGTATCCTTGGCGTAATTGGGGTAATGTCCTGGATTTTCCTCCAACAGCATATTGTCCGTAAACCCATACTTATAATAGTTCCATTAGGTATTGGGGGAGCAGGGTTCTTAATGTTCTTTAGAGCCATTCAGCATTTTAAATAGACGTATAGTCCTATCTTTAAAGTATGATTTCATCCAGGATTAAAACGGCGGAAGAAGCTTTGGAGCATTACCTTCCGAAACTTTTGGATAGACAAATGGACATTGATGAAATCAGGAGTGAACTTCGAGAACATCATCGTTTTTCGGATCAAAAGCTTATTAAGGCTATTCGCTTAATTGAAAATGAAGCTTATGCATTGAATCAACCTAACTCTTTTGATAGCCAAAGTTTGTTTCATATTTTAATGGGAGCTCTAATTGCTTTTAGTGGAGCTTATATCCTCTATTATCTTAATCAAAATGGATTTTTAGATGAAGTGCGTACTGACCATAATGACCCGAATAGCATTACAGGCGTTGTTCCATGGAAATATCTTACTGCCCCAATTTTAATGTGCATTGGCGGTTTAACAATGATGATTCGGGGAATCGCTAAACGATGGCCTTAAGTGAAAGCCCCTTCACTTCTTCGATGATCTTGCGATTATTGCACAAACGTGGTATTTTATGCTGTCCACCTAACTTAGATTGTGACTTTAACCAACGCTCAAACAAGCCTTTTTCTGCTTTACGGACCAAAGGCATTCTCAAAGTCAAGTCAGCTGTACGTTTCGCTTCATAATCCGAATTCAGAGCTTTGAGTTCTCCATCCAATATATGAGCAAATACCTCCAAATTCTCAGGTTCTTTTTTGAATTCGATCAGCCATTCATGTGCCCCACTTTTTTCCCCATCCATATATACCGGAGCAACTGTGTACTCAGCAATCTCAGCACTTGTTTTTTGAGATGTATTGCTAATGGCTTGCTCCGCATTTTCTACCACCAACTCCTCTCCAAAGGCATTAATAAAACTTTTCGTTCTACCCGTAATTTTAAAACGATATGGATTCATTGATGTAAATCGAATCGTGTCACCAATGATATAACGCCATAAGCCAGCATTTGTCGTAATTACCATGGCATAATTCACATCGGGCTCAACCTCTCTTAAAGACAAAACTGTTTTGGAATTTTTCCCATCAAATTCAGACATTGGAATAAACTCAAAAAATACTCCGTAGTCCAGCATTAACAGCAAATCACCATTGGTCATGAATTCATCTTGAATTCCAAAAAAACCTTCGGAGGCATTGTAGGTCTCCACATAGTTCATATCATCAAAAGGAATGAGCTGTTTAAATTGCTGGCGATATGGTTCAAAATTGACTCCTCCGTGCATGAACAACTCCAAATTGGGCCACACCTCTCTCAAGTGTTTTTTACCACTTATTTCCAAAACCCGATTACACAATACTAATGTCCAACTCGGAACTCCAGCAAGTATATAAATATCCTGATCTATCGTCGACTCCGCAAGGCGTTCAATCTTCTTTTCCCATTCTGCCATTAGGGCAATTTCCTTGGCTGGAGTACGGCGAATCTCAGCCCACCAAGGCATATTTTTTAGAATAATTGCCGATAAATCACCAAAATAGGAATCCGAATTCAGATAATTAATCTCAGCACTTCCTCCTAAGATTAGATGTTTGCCTTTATACAATTTTCGGTCGGGAAGTTGATTGTAATACAAACTCAATAAATCCTTTCCTCCCTTATAATGACAACTCTCCAAGGATTCTTTTGAAACCGGAAGCATCTTACTTTTCCCCGACATCGTACCGGAAGATTTAGCAAACCATTTAATCTCAGAATTCCATAAAATATTTTGCTCGTTTTTAAGCATCCTATCCACATATGGCTTCAAACTCTCATAGTCCGTTAAAGGAACCTTTGATTGAAAATCTTCATATGAATGAATAGATACATAATCATGCTCTTTCCCCCATTCGGTTGTTAAGCCGCATCGAATTAAATTCTCAAGTACCTCATCCTGAACATCAAAAGGGTATTTCTTGAATAATTCGATTTGGTGAATACGTTTTTTAATGATCCACGAGAAAATTGAATTAAACGGCATGTCAAATTGCTTTTTCCGATTTGGTTAAAAATAAAAAACTCGCTCGGAACAAACCAAGCGAGTTTCAATATTGTAGAAATTCAAATTCGTTAAATCAAGCTAAAAATAGTGTCAAGAAAATAACCAATAAAAGCACCACAATAATTACAGGTGCAAGAATCTCCGTTGACTCGTCAAAAAAGTTGTGGTCTGATTTTTCTGCTGACATATTCTCAATTTTTTGGTAAATATAATAAGAACATTTGATTCAGTATTCATGATTTTTATCAATTCTTTAATCCGGAGCTCTAAAATGCTCTCTTAGGCTTCCAATACTGGCCTTTTCTCCCTTTTTAAAGAGTTGAAAGTGTTCTTTATAAATGGTATCTTTAAGCCTCAAATTATTTTTGTACCATGAAAAAACTATGCACCCTGATGCTATTATTGGCGATAGTATCATTTTCCCATGCACAGGAAAAATATTCTAGCGTAAAAATTTACGCGACACATTCACAACTCATCGAGATCTCAAACCTTGGAATTCCGGTTGATCACGGTAAGTTAAAAGCAAATTATTCATTCACCACAGATCTTTCGGCCTCGGATATTCAAAAATTGGATGATCACGGTTATGATTATGACATTTTAATTGATGATGTAACCGCTCACTTTTTAGAAAACAATACGACTGAAGTTATTTATAGCCGAGCAGCTGAGTGTGGTAGTGGGGCAAACACTAATAATTTTGCTCCACAAACTCCAAATAACTTTGATTTAGGAAGTATGGGAGGTTATTTCACCTACGAAGAAATGTTGGAGAATTTGGACTCAATGCGTTCAAAATATCCTGATTTAATTACAGAAAAAGCTCCAATCAGTTCATTCTCAACCCACGAAGGGCGTCCGGTACATTGGGTACGAATTTCAGATAATCCAGAGTCAGACGAAGAAGAACCAGAAGTACTTTATTCGGCTATACATCACGCCAGAGAACCAATGAGTCTTTCTCAAACTATCTTTTACATGTGGTGGCTTTTAGAGAACTATGAAACCAATGAAGAAGTAGCTTATTTGGTTGATAATACCGAGATGTATTTTGTTCCGATGATTAACCCTGATGGTTATGTTCACAACCAAACTACCGAACCAGGTGGTGGTGGAATGCACCGTAAAAACAAAAATCCTGATGTAGGAAGTTATAACCCAGGGGTTGATTTGAATCGTAACTATCCTTATCACTGGAATGAAAGTGGAACTACTCCGGATGAAAATGGAGATACTTATGCTGGTTCGGGACCTTTCTCAGAGCCAGAAACACAAGCAATAGAATGGTTTTGTCTAAACCACGATTTTCAATTTGCCTTTAATGCACACTCGCATGGTGATTTGATTCTTTTCCCTTTAGGATGGGCAGATGCTGCTTATGCAGATGATCACGATTATTTTCTTCAATATACAGGACATATGGTGACTTTTAATGGTTTTGTGAACCAAAAAGCATCAGACCTTTATCCCGCTGCAGGTGACTCAGATGACTATATGTACATTGAATATTCAGGTAAACCAAAAATCTTTGCCATGACCCCGGAAGTTGGAGATGCTTTTTGGCCACCAGCTGCAGCTGTTGACCCAACCTGTAAGGAAATGGTATGGTCTAACAAAACGTTAGCACATATGCCCCACATTTATGGTGTTCTTTATGATACGGAGCCTAATCAAATTGAGGAAATGAGTGGTGATTTTGATTACGACATGGAGCGTTTAGGATTGCAGGATGGGGATATCACGGTTACCGCTACTGCTTTAGAAGGAATTGAGACTATTGGTGGACCAAATGTTCATAGTTTGACTTTGGGAGAAACAGAACCTGGAACCATTAGCTATACACTTGATGCTGATATTTCCTTTGGAGATCCTGTTAGCTATATTCTGCATACAGACAACGGAACATGGACGCGTAACGATACCATTAATAAAACATTTGGAGGTTCGTTAACACCTATCTTCTCAGATGACTGTTCTAACCTTGATTATTGGAGTAGTGACGATTGGGGATTCACCAACGAAGAGTTTGTATCTCCAGCTAATTCAATTACCGATTCTCCATACGACCCAACTTACTCAAATGGGAGTGAGACAGAAATCGTTCTCAATCAAATTTTTGACTTTACGGATGCTACATATGCTTTTGTTCGCTACAATGCCATGTGGGAAATTGAAAATAACTACGATTATGTAGAGTTCATGATTTCTACCGACGAAGGAGCTAGCTGGACACCATTATGTGGATTATACACAAACGAAGGAACCGGTGATCAGGATGAAGGAGAACCTCTTTATGATGGTTTCCAGTCGGATTGGGTAGCTGAAGAAATTGATTTGACAGATTACCTTGGTGCTGAAGATGTACGCTTTAAGTTCCGCTTGGTATCAGATGTTTGGGTTAATGAAGATGGTTTTTATTTTGATGATTTTGGTCTTTATTCTGATGCTGGAACAAGCAGTATTGTTGAACCAATTTCAGATAATGATATTAACCTTTATCCAAATCCAGCAACAGACGTAGTTAACATTCAAATTAAAAATGTTTTATCCGTTCGTCAGTTAGAAGTTTACAATGAATTGGGACAGTTAATTACCTCAATCCAACCAACAGCAGCATTAAATAGCTTATCTGTTCAAGGATGGGAAAAAGGTGTTTACATTGTAAAAATCACCGGAGAAACAGGTGATATCGTTGCAAAACGATTCACAGTTCTACGATAATACCTGGACTTTAAAGTTTAAGAAAAATTGAGGGTTTAACCTCTGAAACGGTATCCAACTCCTTTTACTGTTTGGATAACGCTATTGCCAAATTTTTCCCGCAGTTTTCGGATGTGAACGTCAATGGTACGATCTCCCGTTCCGGTATCACCCCATACGTCGCTCAAGATCTCTTCTCTTCTAAAAACCTTTTCAGGAATGCTCATTAAGAGTGCCAATAACTCAAATTCTTTTTTGGGTATAATGGTCTCTTTACCTTCTTGAAAAAC
>JAKSBJ010000345.1 GCA_022361195.1 Flavobacteriales bacterium | reverse complement strand
TTCATCGGCTGGTGGCCACCAGCACGCTGCCGCCGATCAGGAAACTGCCACCGGCATAGCCGAACCGTTGCCGGGCCCGCACGCCGGTCAGTGCCCGGCGGGCCCGTGCCGCCGCCAGCGCATAAGCGGAAAGGGTCGCGCCGACAATGATGGTGGACGTTGCGACCAGCACCGCGAATTGCGTGACCGGGTCGCCGCCGGGTTCCATGAATTGCGACAGGAACGCGACGTAGAAAATGATCGCCTTCGGGTTCAGGACACCGGTCAGAAAACCGGCCCGCAGGCTGCTATGTGCCGGAATGGCGGGCAGGGATGCATTGTCGGTTGATCCCAGCCGCCTGGCATCGCGGATCTGGCAATATCCCAGCCACGCCATATAGGCCACGCCCGCCCATTTCACCATCTGGAACAGGGTTGCCGAGGCCGCCAGAATGGCGCCGACACCGGCAAGGGACAGGGCGATCAGAACCACGCCCCCCAGCACGTCACCGGCCACGCACCACAATGCCGGGCGCAGCCCCCGCGTCATTGCCACGCCGGTAACCATGAATACGCTGGGGCCGGGAATGGCTGAAATGACGGTATAGGCGGCGATGAAGGCCAGCCAGTGTTCCAGGGACAAATCGTTCTCCTATACTTTTGCCGGTTGGCCCGTTGCGAGCAGCGCGCCGGTCAGGTCGCCATAGCCGGTATGGCGGTGTTCCAGGGGCAGTTTCAGCATGGCGGCTGCCCGTTCGGCGGCGCGGCGCAGGGCCGCGTCTTCTGTCTGGGACAGATACACCACCTTTTCGTAATGGGCGAAATACGCGTCGTGCAGTTCCGGGTGCCGGTCCAGTCCCAGCGGCTTCCAGATCAGCGTATCGAACTGCCGTGCGATGAAGTCTGTCAGGTAGAAGGCGGTGAATTCTTCGTCCGTCCGCGACGCAAACAGGTCATTGCCGGTGAAAAAGCTATAACAATGAGGGCCGTCCAGCCGCTGAATGTTACCGCCCTCTTCGGCCAGAACCTTGTCCAGCAACCCGCCGGTGCCGCAATCGGCATAGCCGATCAGGATCCGGTCATAGGTGTCGTGATGTTTCCGGATCGCATCCCGGACCGCATCAGGGATACGTTCCGGCCGGTTGTGCAGTTCGGCGGGCAGACATTTCAGAT
>JAKSBJ010000343.1 GCA_022361195.1 Flavobacteriales bacterium | reverse complement strand
GCGATCGTCACTAAAGTTTCAAGGGTTAACACTTTATATGGCCATAATTCAGCACTTCTGCTTAGATACTTGTAGGCTTTTTCATCTTCCTCCCTTTCAAATGCAATGTGTCCAATAATTTCCATTGCACCAGTATTGTTAGGGTCAAGTTCCAGAATTCGTTCGGATAGTTTGATGGCTTTATTGTTCTCCTCGTCTTTGAATAGTTTGTAGGCATAGGTCAGCATAATGGGATGTTGTTCTCCAAATTGTTCTACTGCCTTGGGGTAGGTACTTTCCCATGATTCTATACCCCATGTATCTAATAAAGTATACCATTCGTTCCATAGATTTACACTTTCGGGATATAGTTTTGTGCCTTCTTCTAAAATGATCTTTGCTTCTTCTTTTCCAAGAATACGAAGACTAGCCCCATGTACCCAATACCAGAGGTGTCTGTGTTTTAATTCAATTTCTGTTAATTGGTTTTTGATAGAAGTTGTTATTTCCAACGCCTTTAGGTGATCACCCCATCGAAAATGGATACTGGCCACAGCTAATTGTTTAATTACCTCTGGAATGTTTTCTTCCTCTTTTTTGATGGACTCAAGGGCAGTATTGGCCCCAAACATTAAATAGACATTTTCTATCTCTTCAAACCAACTTTCAATATATGTCTTCTCCATTTCTATTGTACTCTAGACTTACTTTTAAGGGTGGATTAAAAATAGAGAATAAAGAAGTGACTGTAGATAGATTGTAGTAGGATTTTAGGCGATGGTAGAGTTGGGTGTAGATTTGGCTATTACAATTTAAATGAATGAAAAACGATGATTTTTAATGTTTAGGACTAATCGTAATATTCGATTTCATAAGAAAAGAGGTATTGACGATCGCCATAGATGACAGTCTCTTTTACAACATTTTCCCATTCATCGTATTCCAAAATAGCGGAGGTTTTGTTGTGATAAAAATCAAAGTGTGTTTCACGGATCAATTTATCACCTTTATACTCCCAATTAGCTTTAAAACTTGGATTTCCTTTGTTTCCGTAAACAATGTATTCAATAGGTCTTCCTAAAGAGTCATTTTTAAAGGTTTCTCTGCTGGGAGATGCATAAATTTGACTGGTCCAAAACTCTTTGTAAACAGTATTAATGTCAAACTGATTGTCTTTCACTTTATCAAAAATCTGATCGACGTAATCATCGTCATAAACGGCAACGTCGTAATGATCATAGGTCAATTTCTCTACTAAATAGTCTGAACTATCTCGTATGTATACAACCCTATAATTGTGATAAGGATTGGAATTAATGTGTTCAAATTCAATTAATGAATCTTGATCATTGTATTTGAAAATTGTAACTGTTGAGATGTTTTCTTCATACTTATATGGCGGAATTATGGGACCTCTGCTGTTGTCGGTCACAAGATGTTCCTTTGTCTGTTTGGTTTTATGAACCAGAATATTTCCTTTTTCATCAAATAGGCTACTTTCTTTGTTTTTACCTATTTTCTTCTCAATGATTTGGAAACGCTCGTTGTATTTAACCTTTATTCCAACGAATGAGGTAGTGTCCGAATAGACTTTTTCAAATTCTGCTTTTTGTTGAAAGGGAAAAGTGTATTGGGAAAAGTCTGCAGGATGGTTTACACTTTCATCCTTGATTAATTGACCTTCTTTGGAGTATTCCTGAGTACGAAGAACGCTATTTTCACCTATAAGCTTCCATGATTTGACGGGGCCTTTTAAGATATAGGGGAAAATTGCAGTTCGAGGCCAGCTTCTGGCTAACTGAGCCTGAGAAAAATTAAAAAAGAGCAGCAGTATGAAAAGAAATAATGGTTGTTTGTAGTTTAAGCTGCCTTCTGTTAATTTCATTTTTTCAGAAGTTGTATGTTATTTACAATACAACTCTCAAATTTCGTTCCAAAAATATCGGAGGGTTTGTTTTTTTGTTTCAGCTTTCATTTTTAGTTGGTTAGGAGTTCTTTCACGAATAAAAATTAGCTGGTCATTTATGATCTTGATTCTGTTTACATAGACGAAGAAATACGTTTTTGGTTTAAAGACCATATTTTTTACTGATTTCTTTGCGCGTTTTTTCATCAGCCATTTCAAAGCCGAAACCGTGTTGTGTACCAAAAACCTGATAACCGTATTTCAAACCAAAGTAACGGTCAATTAACATTTTCAGTGGGGTTAGTTCCAATTGCTCCTTTTTTACGGCATCATAAACAATGGGAAGGTATTTTTCCATCATCTTTAAATTTGAATGTTGGATGACAGACCACATCACAAAGGCATATTTTTCTCCAACCAAGGATGTTCCAATATACGTTTTGTAGTGTCCAAAAAGAGAATCGATTAAACCTTGGTTTTTCAGATCTAATGCAGGTTGGTTTTGATTGAAGATTTCTTCCGAAGCACTTCTGTATTTTTGGTCGTCCAGGTCAATTTTAACCATCAAATGAACCAATTGTGAATCCAGCATATTTTTGCCAATATATTCATCTAAATCAAATTCATTTTTGCCTGATGAATTACTTTGACATTGGTTGAAATACCGCTCATATAAAAGAGGAATTTTATCGTCAAATGATACTTTGTCTTTGTAGGAAGTGATGTATGTACAACTCCCTTCGCTGGCTGCCATTTTTTTGAAAACTATTTGGAGAATTTCTACATCTTCTTCCAATTTATCAAATGCCGAAAGGATATTCCAATAATGTGTGACATGATAATTGGCTTCGTCTTTATTAAGTGCCTTTTGGGTTTCGTCCAATACAAAAACTGCCCATTCAAAATCTTTGTCTGAAACGGTTTCTTTTTGGCTAGGTTGATAATTAAAAAACTCCTCTTCAAAGTTCTCAAAAGTGAACTTTGTTTGGGTTTTACAGTTTGCGGATAAAAGAAATAAAAGGAAGGTGTAAATGAATTTCATTTTTTGAACATTTGCCCTGTAAGTGTACAATTGATCAAAAAAAGTTACATCGACTTATTGGATGATGGAATAGATTTGACCTTTCCAATATAAGCCATATTGTTGGTCGAGAGTGTTTTTGAAAGTGAGATCAAAAGCCGCTTTTACTATTCCTTGTTCGAAGAGTTTTTGGTCAATTTTAATACTTCCACTCGTGGCCTGAAATTCATGAATTCCTAGATCTCGGATACTGTTAAAATGAATAGAAGCTTTCAAAAACTGTTTGTCCAATTCCAAAATTAAACTACTGTGAGTAGATGCATTACATGTGGATGTTCCACGAACTGATCCATCGTTTAATTTTTTGAAATGGATGTAGTTTGATCCAGCCCATTCATATACTTGAGCGGTTGATTGCAAAGAATGATACAAATGCGTTGTATCTAATAATTGGTAATAAGCTTCTAAAGAATCGGGAATGATTTTTCCTTCATCATCTCTCATCTGGTCCAACTCTTCGGGACAAATCCAATCACAAACTAATTGCCCATGTTGACTCCTAAAAACATTCTCAGGATAATCCCACTTTTCTTTGAATGAAAAATCACCTTCAAGATCATTTACCCATTCAATTTTAATCGAAACTTCATTTGCCAACAATGATGGAATGAATGCAAACTGGGCTAAAAAAAGGATGGAGTATAAGATCGTTTTTGCTTTCATGACCAGTTTTTTGGTTTTTTAAAGATAGTGAAGACAAAAAGCCACTTTGTTAGAAGACAGTTAAATAAACTTAAGAAAGGTTGTTTTAAACCCTAAGTCCGATTACACAAACATCATCAATTTGTTCCAGATTACCTTTCCAGTTTTCAAATTCGCTATTGATTTGTGTACCCTGGTCTTTTAAACCAGCATTAAAAGTTCGCAGCAACAACCGCTTAAACGGCTTATATTTTAATTTCTTTCCTTTGTCACCACCAAACTGATCTGCAAATCCATCGGTAAAGAGGTATAAAATGTCTCCTTTTTGAGGGGTGATTTCGGTTTGGAAAAAGCCTTGCATTTTTTCATACAAACCAACAGGTTGTTTATTGGCTTTGATCTCGATTAATGAAAACTCATCTTCCAAAATTGTTCCTCGATCGGCCTTCTGTTCTTCAGAAAGCAAGTCTGTTTTTCGAATAATCCAGAGCGGGTTGTTTGCTCCTGAATGATAAATTTTTCCATCCTTAAAAGCACAGAGAGAAATATCCATTCCGTCCTTTATTTCACTTCCACTTTTGGTAAATGTCTCAATGACTAATTCTCGAACCTTATCCAAAATTTTGGCTGGTTCAACAATGTTAAATTCTTTCACCGCCCGGTTGAGTGCGTTAGAACAAACAATACTGATGACTGCTCCTGGTACACCATGACCTGTACAATCTGCAACGGCTAAAAATGAGATGTCGTTTATCTGTTCAAACCAGTAGAAGTCGCCACTTACCACATCTTTTGGTTTGAATAGAATGAAGTTTTCCTTAAAGTGTTTGTCCACCTCTTCTTGTTTTGGAAGAATGGCGTCTTGCAAATGCTTGGCGTATAAAATACTATCAGTAATTTCTTTGTGGGTTTCTTCAATGATGGTTTTTTGAAGTTCTGTTTTTTGGTGAGCCTGTTCTACTGCTTCTTTTTGTTGTTCTATTTGCTGATTTTTTACGCGTAAATCTTGCGTAGCAGCGGCAATTTCAGATTCCAGTTCTCTTTGTCGGTTTTTTAATTTTTGAGTTCGCCATTTGATAAGGGTTAAAATAATTAGGAAGGCTGCTATACCAAATAAAATTCTTGCCCACCAGCTATGCCACCAGGGTGGAAGAATGGTAAAATCATATTCAAAAGCATCACTCCATTCACCACTTTCACCAATAGCCATTAATTCAAAGGTGTAGGTTCCGTAAGGAATGTTGCGATAGTCGGCAGTTGTTACATTGGAAGGGACGCTCCAGTTTTCATTTAAACCTTTAAGTCGATAGCTGTATTTGATTTTGTGGGGAGCATTCCAATCAATGGCTGCAAAGGAGAATTTGAGATGATTTTTTTCATAAGGGAAAGTGGCTTGTAACGGATAGTTGTAAAAAGGAGCTGCTTCCTGATAGGTGAATGCCAGTTCTTTTTGATCCACATTATGAAAATCAACCTCTTCTTCGTTAACTGTAATTTCTTTTAGATGAGGTTGCGGACTTTGCTTGGATAATTTAAAGGTGTTTAAGTCAATGGATTCAACGGCTTTTCCCGTTCCCCATCTAAGAGTGTTGTCTTTCCCTAATGAAACACTGTTGGCAAAAAAGTCCATTCCTTTTAAGCCGTCGGCTTTTGAAAAAGATGCAATTTTAAATTCATTGTTTTGCATCTCCGTTAATCTTACCAATCCATTATCAGTCCCCATCCAAATGTGCCCGTCATTATCTTGAATGATGGACCAGACATTGTTGGTTGGTAAACCATTGTCCGTTGTGAAGTAGCTGAAAGATTTCCCGTCAAATTTGCAAGCTCCACCCCCAAAAGTTCCAATCCAAATATTGGAATTATCATCTTCAAAAACAGTGAAAACCGTATTAGAACTCAATCCCTCTTTTTCAGTATAATGGATGATTTGATCATCTTTCATATAACTGATTCCTCCGCCCCAAGTTGCTATCCAAAAGCCTCCTGATTTGTCTGGCAGAGTTTGATAAATATTATCAGAACTCATCCCTTCTTTATTGGTGTAATGGGTAAAGGATTCCCCATCAAATTCGTTCAAACCATTATTCCAGGTTCCAATCCACAAGTTGTTCTTATAACGTTTAATGTTATACGGAAATCCACCAGATAAACCTTGTGGAATGCTGTATTGTAAAAACTGTTCATTCTGATAATGGAAAATACCACCACCACTCACGGTCATCCACATACTGCTATCTACATCCTCGTAAAAATCATAGACCAATTTTCCACTTAAACTTTCTTCATAGCCCAATTTGTAAAATGAGTTTCCTTTTTGAATGGCGATTCCATTGTTATTGGTTCCGTACCAAATGTTGCCTCGGCTATCTTGCGTAATAGCATAAACATCATCAAAAGGAAGCTCACGAGGGGATTGATTGTAGCTGTGACTAAAACTATTTTGAGTGATAATATTTACGCCTCCACCCCAGCTACCAAGCCATGCGTTGTTTCCAGAATCGAATAAAACATCCAAACAATAATTCGAGGTTAATCCATCCTCCTCCGAAAGGTATTGAAAGCGATGACCATCAAAAATTGTTATGCCACTGCCATAAGTTCCAATCCATATTTTCCCTTCAGCATCCACATTCACATTATCAACTTTATTGCTATTTAGACCATTTTCGGTATTGTAATTTGTTAGCTTTTCTCCATCATATACAAAAACTCCTGAAGCATAAGAGGCCATCCATATGTTTCCTTTCTGATCACAAGTCAAACCATAAATAGGTCCCGTAAGCCCATGAGATGCATTGATGGTTGTAAATGATTCACCGTCAAATTTGACCGCACCAAAATGAGTGCCTAACCAAATATTTCCATCCAAATCTTCACTTACAGTATAAACAAAGTGGTTGGGCAGTCCTTCACGCATGGAGTAGTTAGTAAAGGACTGTCCGTCGTATTTTACCAATCCTCCCTGAAAAGTTGCAAACCATAAATTACCTTTTGAGTCGCAATATGATGACCAGATGTTATTTGTTGGAAGTCCGTGAGATTCATTATAAACCGTGAGTTCGGTACCATCATATTTACATATTCCACCTTCCCAGGTAGAAATCCACAAATTCCCTTCTTTATCCGTTATGATGTCAAAGATGATGTTAGAAGTAAGTCCTTCACTAATGGTATAGTTGGTAAAAGAAACACCATCGTAACGGGATATGCCGCCTCCATTTAAGCCTAACCAAATGTTCTCATTTTGGTCTTTACACATGCCTCTAATACTTACTGAACTTAATCCGTGGTCAAGACCCAAAAAGCGGATGTCTTCTCGAGCATTATCTTTTACCGAAGGAGGCGAAGCTGGCACGGATGGTTTTTGAATAAATGCTTTTTTATCACCAGAACTGTGGTAGGGAATTCCTGTTAAGACTGTATCTCCTAATGAATTGATTAGGGGAGCGATACTGGTGTCTGTTTCACAGGATGTAACAATTAAATCGGCCGAATTAACACTTGTTGTAAAAGCGTTGTCATCCGGAACAAAACCATTATTATTAATGGGAACAGTTTCTAATTTTTCAAAATCTGAGACATTTATGACATGGGGTTTGACGACTGAATCTTTCGGGATTTTTTTACCATGAATTTGAAAAAAATGACCACTTAGAATAGTATCTCCAAGGCTGTTGATTAAAGGAGAAATACTATCACCCTTTACGGTATTAAAAGCGTAACCGTTTACAGTGTCCAACTTTTGAGTTTGCGGAATTATAATTCCTTCCTGCTCAATGGAATTGGAATTTTCATCAACAGTTTTTTCGCAGGCCATGACCAGCAGAACCAAAAATGGTAATAAGCGAACAGTTTTCAACAGAAGTAGCGATTTTGTAAATACAAAGGTAATGTAAATCTGTTTTATGCTTTACTATTTGTAAGTCAGTGGTTTGTGAAGTGGTTTTGCAGGCTTTCGAAAAACAAAAGTCAGGAAGAAAATCTACGATCTTTTCCTGACTTAAAGTTGAACTAATTTTAACTTTTTAAGCGTCCATTATTGTTGAAATCCTCCACAATAACTCACCAAAAAAAGTTGGTTTTATATGATCAGAGAAAAATGTTCCTGTATTGGTGAAAACCACAATTGATTGTTGTTTTTCGGGATTGTAGAGCATTATTGCTCCTGAGCCAACGTGGTTTCCAAAATGACCTTGCCAAATTGAATTATTAATGGATACTTGCATAACTCCTAATCCATATCCCATAATACCATGTTTTTCTTGTTCAATTTCGGGTACCTCTCGTATTAAGGCTAATTGGTTTATGGAAGAAGAATTGAGTAAACTACCATCAAAAATGCCTTTGGTGAATTTATTGATATCTGTACTACTCGATATGATGCCATCAGTTCCGCTTAAACCAGCGGTTAAAGCTGCTTGTATGTCCGAATTATTTTCTAGTTTATCATCGCCGTATTTATCCCAATAGCTATTGGCGACATTAGATGGAACTTCGTCGGGTGATGTAATTAAGGTTGTTTCTCCCATCCCAAGCGGATTAAAGATGCGTTGTTCTGCCTCTGTTTTGAAATCTCCGGCAAAATGGTTAATGATAAGTGTTAGCAGAATATAATTGGCATCTGAATAGTAAAAATCTGTTCCAACAGCTGAGGCAGCCTTGGTTCCATAAACATATTCTAATAGCTCATCGGTAGTGTATTGTTTGTAAGGATCATTAAAGAAGTCTAGAATAAAATCAAATTCAAAGACGTCTACCATTCCTGTTCGGTGACTCAGTAATTGTTCAATGGTAAAATCATTACCATTAGGAAGTTGATCGATGATTTGGGAGGGAAGGTAGGCGGAGGCTTTATCTTCCAAATTAAAATGCCCTTCTTCAGCCAATTGAAGAATGATAACCGCAGCAAAAGTTTTGTATAAACTAGCGGTGTGGTGAAGGTGGCAAGGAGTCATTTTTACGTCGTCCTCGATACTGGCCATTCCACTGGCTCCCATCCAAATTCCGTCCTCAGGTGTTTCGGTTAAAAGAGACAGTCCAACAAAACCTTTTGTGGTGAGTTCATCCAAAACTGCCTGATAAGCTGAATTCTTGGGGTGATCTGCTGTGGCGAGCTCACAAACAGCTGTATTTTTAGGTTTGGGATATTCTTTTTTGCAGGATAAGAAGGTGAGGCTTAGTCCTGCAATGATGAGTGATAAAATTGAGTTTTTCATTTTCGGTTGATTTTGAAATTAATTCCTAACTGGGTGACTGCTTGTGGTAAAATGGGAAGGTCTTGAGTTCCCAGGTAGGGAACTTGAACGTAATTGCTGATTTTAAAGAAAAGGGCAAAAGGAAGTTGAGTGGTTTGAGAAAAGTCATACCCAAGGCTAAACTCATAACCTACAAAAAGACTGAGGTATAATCCGTCTCCACTTTCTTCATATTCACCACTTTCAGAATTGTATTGTAATAAATGACGGGAATGGAATTGTTGAGCAATTCCGGCTCCTAAACCAAGGTCGGCAAAAGGACCTTTGGAATGAGTATAGCGATAAAAGAAATGGGATGAGAGGTACAGTTTGTTTCCCAAACGTCATTAATGCTACTTCCTAAATCAAGCGTTTGTCCAATTTTGTGTTGTTGATTTCTGTTATAACTAAATTCTGCCCCTGCTTGAAGGTTGGGATTAAAAACCTTGAATAGATTTTTTCCGGTACTGGCAACATGATTTCCATAGCTGAATTTAAAGGAGATGGGTTTTTTGTCTTTTTTTGGAGAAGGATCCTGAGCGTGTAATTGGAGGCTAAAAAATCCCGCCAAAACAAGCAATAAACAGTTGCGTTTTAGACAAGGCTGCGTGATTGTTTTCATTTGAATTGAATTTTGATTTCGACTCAAAACTATGGTGAGAAATACAGAACAACCGTCAGAAAAAGTATGATTTTAGCAATATCATACTTTTGTATGAGGCCTTATTTTAGGGGTTATTGAGCTAAAAAGGAGAAAAGTGAAAAATCTCTAATCACTTAATAAGTTGATGAGTTCAACCTTGTTTTTAGACTTCGTTTTTTTGTAGATGTTAGAAACATGAGTTTTAACAGTGGGCATAGAAATGAAAAGATCTTCGCCAATCTTTTTATAGCTATAACCAGCAATTAATAGAGAAACTACTTCTTGCTCGCGTGGGGTTAGGCTATAATGGTTGAGTTTTTCTGTCAGGGTGCTTTTGTTTACTTCATTTCCCAAAGACAAACGCTTAACATCATCCGTCAGTTTTGAAACAGCCAGTGCGCAAAAAATCATCGGGAGGATTATTTCACCGTCAAAAAATGAAATATTTAACCATTCGTAATGGTTATTGAGCATTCCAAATCCAATATAGAGTGGTACAAAAACGAGAAAAAATCGGGCTGTAATGCGTTCCTCTTTTTCCCGATGTTTGATTAATAAAGAAGGATTTGTAGCTGTAGAAAGATACATGGAGTAAATAACGGATACCATTAAAAAGCTTCCTACAACAGTTATAGTAAGCTCATGTAAACTGAGTATATAACCAATTATGGTAAAAATGAGCAGAGCCGAACTAAGGATGAAAAGAATTTTATTCTTGGTGGCTTCGGATTTGACAACCCGTTCTTTATGAATGTTGAGAGGAATGGTAAAAATGAGCAATACTGAACAAATGTTGAGCAACAAATTATAAAAGTCAATTTCCTCACTTGTTTGAAAAAGACCAAATGCGTTGAGGATAATGACTAAAATGTTTAAAAGGAAAGCAGATGAAAGCAAAAGGGTTTCACGATATTCTATCTCTTTAAAATAACAAACCAACTGAACAGATAGGGTAATTATACCAATGGTATAAGACACTCCCAGTAAGATGGCTTTAAATAGAAACATTTGTTAATCTTGTTTTTTCAAGCTTAATTGTTAAGAATCCACCACAAAATTTTAGCAATATTCTTGGCATCATCCACACCACGGTGATGTGTTCCTTCCAATGGAATTTCCAATTGATCTAAGGCTCCCGCCATTCCCGTTTCATGTCCCAATTTTTGCTTTAAGGCATAAAGGGTTTTTACATTGATGTGAGAAGGACCAAACGGATAACCTCGTTCCAAAGCACTGCATTGCCTTTGAAATTGTTTGAGGTCATAAGCTCCATAACTTGCCCAGGCTCTACTTTGACAAGCATATTCATTTCTAAGAATCTTTAAAGCATCCTTAAAAGGAATTCCATCTTCTTCAATCATCTCTGGAGTAATGGTCGTCAATTCTGTACAAAAAGGACTAATAACAGACCGTTCTGGCTGAACTAAAATTCCGCGGTTATCACTAATCTCACCTGAATGAACGTCCAAAAGGCAAATACCAATTTCAATGATATCGCTTTCCATATTGTCGGGAGCTTTTCCTTCCCAGCAAGTCGCCTCAATATCTACAACTACAATTTTGTCCAGTTTTCGCGCCATTGACTGTGGTTTAAAATCAATAGCTTAAAAATACAAATGTTTAGGAAATTGAATTGGTAATTTATTGTTTTTCCCAGTTTTCCTGAGTTATACCTTCTTCGGCTTGATAAAGAAGGGTAAAGTGAGTCTCGAACATTTCGTAATAACAGCGCATGGTACTACCTGACTCTTTGGTGAAAATGATACTGTCCTGAGAAGCTTTGAGGGTAAAACTTAAATTATTATCGTATCCATCGGAAGAATGTATTGCGGTTCCTTCAGTTTGACTCAGCACTGGTCGTGAAAACAAAAGTTTCGTTTAAGGTTTCTAAAGAAGAAATTCCATCTACCGATCGACTGGTAATATCCCAGTTACCAATGAACAATTCATATTGCGTTGGGGAATCAGGTTCTTCAATTTGAGGTTCATCTTTCTTTTTACAGGCTGTGATAAGAAAGATCAACAAACCAAATAAAATGGGCGTTTTCATAAGCTGGGAGATAAGCAGAGCTAAATTAGGAAATGGAAATGTGTGAGGTGTTAGCTGTTGATTATGAAAATGTTAATGTTCTTTTAATTCCTTGTTCAACTTCTTTAGCTTTGGTGACGATCATAAAATGCCCTCCCTCTTTAATTAATAAGTTAGGAGAAATAGCCTTTAAAATTCGATCTCTATCTCCATGAATTCTATAGCCTGAAACCTGCTGATTATTTTTCCAATGAAGAATAGCTTGTAACGCCCATCTTAGAAAGTAGGGGTCGGTGTCCTTCAGAATTTCTTTTAAGAGACGTTTGTGCTTTTTTTGATGAACACCAAAAAGGTAATTGGTGTAAAAGTTGGCTGATTTTAAAATCGAGATGGGTAATAATTGATGAAGGTTGAGAACTTTTGCGAGCTTAAACTTAAGCGGAAGTTCATGGAAATTACGAATAGTAGAGATAAGAAATAATTGTTTTGGACTTTGAATTTTTGCAAATTCTTGAGCGACCATTCCTCCAAATGATACACCAATTAAAATGTAGTTTTGAGGTAAATCCACTGTTTCAAACAATCGTTTTGAATAAGATTGAAGGGATTCTCCTTTTAATGGTTTGACCCAGGGGATATGGACCATTTCAAATCCCTCTAAGTTTAGATGTTGAAAGGCTCTGTGATCAACACCCAAACCACTAAGACAATATATTTTCTTCAACGCCATTTTTTCATTCCACAGAAAACGAAAACACCTCTGCAAATACTTTTAATGACTTTTCAAGATCCTGGGTTGCCTCTGACATATCTATTAGCTCAACATTGTGTTGATTCAATAAATCATGATAAGCCTCCCAAACCCCTTTGGCTAATTCATCTAAATCAAACGTCAAAACTACTTTGCCAAATTCACTAAGTTTTACCTTTCCCTTTGAAAACTCCAACAACAATTCATAGGAACAATCCAAAGGGCTAAATACGGCCTTTCTTAAACTCCCTTTTTTGAATGCAACCAACCTATCTAATAAGCTGTCCAAAGAAGCTAATAACATAGCAGCCTGATCGGGCTTTTTGTTACGGTTAGATAGTGTAACCCCTTCTTTTTCAAAATGAAAATATCCCATGGTGAGGTAACTAAGGGATTCATCATTTAATGGAGTAGCTTCAAAATAGACAGGCATGATAGCATGAAGATATCTGTTTTTAATTAAAATGAAAAATACATTGAGTTCTTATGTATTGTTTAAAAAACAATGCTAACTTTATTAGCCTTACGATTAACCCAAAAAAATGAAAAATGAGCTATACCATAGAAGCCCAATCTATCTTCTCATTGAAGTCAATCAAGACCGTTGAAGAAATTCAAGCATTACAATCTTTAGGAATTCATTCCATTCGAGACCTGGCAGAATATACCCCTTGTAGGTATGCTGAAATTCTGGTAGGATTTATTGAGAATGGTAACGTTGATGATCTGAATTTGAAAGAATATCTTGACGATGCTTATGTCGATGATTTAGAAGATAAAAAGACCATTTTAACCGCCTCCGTTCTTTATATTCAGGGAATAGGAGAGACATGGAAAGAAATCCTTGAAAGTGTGTTTGAGGTAAAAACCATTGAGGAATTAGCCCGCTTTAATCCTTTTGTAGAAGCCAAGGCTTTTATTAACAACCAGATTAAGGACACTTTTTATGAAAAGCCATCTGCTCCGGATGAGTTGATTCCAAAAATCATTGGAAGTACACATACCAAGGTGCGTTACAGCAATTACATTAAAGAAAAGGAGCATTTAATAAAAGGAACCGGCTTGGTTTATTATGATGAGAAAGATGAACCTAATCCGGAATCAGAAATCCTTAATTCATTCTACCGATCAAATTTTAAATTCCATTTAGGATACCTGGCCGCCTTTAAGCAAAAGTGGATCAATGCCGGAACCCATTTGGGAGAGATTATACATAGTTTGGCTTTGGCTCCGGGTGAGTCCAGAAACATTGCCTTTGTTGAATGGCAATCGCAACAAACAAGTTCTCGATCAGAAGATACTGAAGCAGGTGAGGTATTGACCAGTGAATTCAATCAAAATCGAGCGTTAAATGAAGTTGTGGTAACCACAGCCAAAGAACATTTAATGGGGAGCACTGAAATTGATGCGACAACCAAAACAACCGGTTATGGATTAACGGCTGGTTTTGGTACAGGAGCTTCTGCCGGGGCATCTGGGAAAGCGGATCTTTCGGCGATAGTTGGTTTCCCATTGCAAGTAGCCGGAGCTGGTTTAGCTTCTGCGGCAGGTTCAACTGGAGGAAGCATTGTACATTCAAAATCAACAACGCAGGGAACTCTCGTGGCAGAAACGTCAGGAGAGAGAACCGTAACTGGAGAGGTGATGCAAAATATTGCAGATTCTACAGTACAAAACTCATCCAACATTCGCTCTTTAATGTCAACCGTGGTGGTTGAAGATCAGCAATCGGGCGAACAACATGCTCAAAGCAGAAATGTGACCAATTATAACCATAGTCATGCGTTAACCATGCAGTACTATGAGGTGCTTCAAAAGTACAATACCAAAACGTTTACAGATAGCCTTACGCCAGTATTGTATTTACCCTTTAAGCCTATTAATTTTGACATTGAACTCATTCAAAAGTATTGGATTTTGTTCAGTGTTCAATTGCAGGAGATTTTACCTAAGGCCAAGTTTGAAGTGTATGATCAGGTGATCAAAGATTTTGATTCTACCAATGGGGCTTTTGATAGCAGTGGAGATGTAAAGATTGAGAAGATCAGAATTAGCCGCTCGCGGAGTTATTCGCAAGAGGTTAGGGTAGAGTTGATAGATGCTAATCCTTCAGTAACCATCAAAATTGATAAAACCGACATGGATAAATGTTTGGATTTTATCATGAAAGGTTCGTCTGAATATATCAATTATCAGTTCCTCAAAAGCAGTAATCAAACACTTGAGAAAGATTCGTTTGATGGAAAATCATCTTTTGAAATTGACGAGAATGTTACTGCGGAGATTCAATCTGATTTTAAATCTGAACTCAAAAAACAACTAAAATGGTACTTGGAATCGGATAGCGGTAAAACCAAAAAAGTAGCTGAAATTAATCGGGAAGATAATGAATTAGGAGTTGGAAATAAGCGGAAGCATCTAATACAGGATGTTGATGAGGATAGATTTAGAATATTGAATGGCTCAGAATCCGTAAGTTTTTCTTTTAATATTGACTACGATTTGGTAGATAGTGCGGGTAATACCCAAACGGTGAGTCAAACTTACAGTGATGATCTAACCTATGAAACTCTGGATGATGGGTATGATGAGGAGATTTTCAATGTAACTGATCATGTTAATTCACAATTACTCAATGTCTCGGATATTAATCCTTTAGATATCATGGAGGAAATTGAAAGTCATTTCCAAACCTATAAGTATGGGTATACCAAGTATCTGCTAAATTACATTGAGAAGGAACAACTTATAGATGTCATTGAACATTTAAATATTGATGCCTCTTCTTACAGTAGACCGCTGACTGATATCATTGATCCTAATCCACTAGGGATGGTCGAAAATTTGTTGATTTTCAAGTTAAAAGAATCCCTTGAAGATGAGGAATCTGCTTCGGCCGTTGAACGCTTTACCTTCTTTGCCAAACAAACAGTAGGAAAGAAAAATGAAAGTTCAATTACTATTTCGGGTGATGGAACCAAAACTGAGGTAGTTTACAAAGGAAAAAAGGCCATACTATACATTCTCAAAACCGATTCTGATGATTGGACCGGATCTGGAAATTCAACTTCCTACGAACTTTCTTTATTGGTAATGAAAAAGGCCGGGCCGAATAAAAAGCATGCCTTCCATGGTAAGTTTGTTTCTAAAGTGAAATATGGTCAGCAAGTCAATACATCTTCTCGCGAAATAAGCGGATATGTTAATAAAGCAGAAGGTAAGTCGTTAACCTTTGACTTTTCCATCATGATGGGAGTAATCAGTACACATAATGATAACCAAACAGGTAGTATGAACGAGGTTCCAGCTAAATTGAAGGTGGACTTTGAGTTTAAGAAGATTGAAAAAGAAACTACTGTTGTCGATATCATTAACAACTACATTTCTGACTTGCGGGAGTATGAGGAGGAAATTAAAAAAGAAGTTGTAAAAGATACGGTCTTCCTTCCAACTGCAGGAGTGTTTGGTGAGGCCATATTGGGTATTTCCAATGCTTCAGAGTATATTAACATAAGACGTTTTTACAATTGGCAGGATTCTCCAATTCCAAATAGCGCACCAGCTTTTGCTGATGTCGATGTTAATCAGAATTATTCAAAAGAAATTAGTGACAGCATTAATCCGAATATACCTGTAAGTGTGCTCAATCAAATCTCTCCGCAGCAAATGCCAGATACTAATTTGGGTAATGCTTTAAATGCCGTACAAAATGGCAATATGTTTAGAGATATGTCTAAAACTGAGCATTTGGCCGGAACGCTAAAAGAACTTTCAGCATTGGCCAATAATACGGCTCAATTGGCAGGTACCCTGGCTGGTGAAGCAGCAGCAAATGCCTTAAATGCAGCAGTTGAGCTTGGAAAACAAGTGGCGGGTATGGTGAATACCGCAATGGGGACCAACGTCGCTTCTCCACCACAAACGCAAACGGCAAAAGGAGCTATTCCAAACTTATATGAAGAAATGGGAACCAATCCTGATGGTAGTGTTTCTCCAAAAGATAATGCTGTAGCAGGGGCTGTTGGTGCACCAATTGGTGGATCAGGGTCAGGCGGCAGTGGATTGAGTGGTGGGAATCCATCTTCAGGTAGTGGAGGCCAAAGTGGTGGAAGCGGAGGAACTTCATCTGGAGGAACCGGAAGTCAGTCCGGATCAGGAACAACGACAAATCCAACTGATTTGGGACTAAAAATAGCCGTTGATAATTTTGATTATGATTCGGATGATATTGGTCAAATTGCTCTGAGTTGGTTGAAAGGACTTGTTCCGGATGATGTAGCGCAAGTAAAGGATATCGCAGATATTCTAGATTTAATCAATGAGCACATTCAATACGGAGGAAACTTCAAAATTCAAGGACGTCTTCGTTTAACAAGCCAGTCGAATGTTAGCACAAGAGATTTCCGAATGGATGCCAATTCATTTGCTATTATTTTGACCAAACCTGCTGGAATGGCAAGCGCGTGGCACAGGTTTTATTTGGATGATGCCATAACTGATTTGGAAAGTATCAATCATGATCATTACGATGTCGCTTTCTTATCTGGAGATGTATCAGAAGTATTGGCTATTCTGACCGATCTGAATCCGCAGCTTTCAGCCATGATAAGTTTTATTGATGGATTAGCTACGATTCCGGATATTTCTCATCTACCACAATGGATGCAGGATATTATTAATGCGAATACTTATTTGAGTTACTTTTCAGATTTTATCGCCGCATTACAACGCTTAATTGATTTTACCAATCAGGCAATTATTTTCATTGAAAATGATTTGCAGGTAGCAGGTCTCTATATTCGAAGAAAAGGCGATTATTCATGGACATTTGTTGGAGAAGCAAATCGTACTATTGGAACGGCCTTCATTACAACCTTAGGGACAAATAATGACATGCAAATGGATTTAACAGTTGAATAAATCCCAGACAAAAACTCCGGCAATTAGTCGGAGTTTTTGTTTTCATGCCGAAGTCTTTTTGCCATTTTAAATTCCAATATTACAAGCATGAGAATGAGCATTACTTCTCCAATGACATATCCCCAGCCGTAAAAGGAAATCACTGCAGAATGGTAGAATGCCATGCCTAATGAAAAAACACAATAAACCAGGTTGATGAGGGCAATAATTGTAAGAAACAATGTCTGATTTTTACGAACGTATCGATAACAGTAAAAATCGTATAAGGCAAAGAAACACGGAAGTATTGCGAGTGCATAAAGAGCCTCTTCAGGAATCCCAAAAAAGTCTTCCATTTGTACTAAAACAATTCCTAATAAAAAGGCTGATAGCAGCGCTCCAAATCCGTCTATTAAAAATAACTGTTGTGGATTAAATCTTTTTTTCGTCTCCATATTAGTAGTGTTTTTACTCTAAATAGTAAAGCTCCTACAATGAAGTTAGAGATGTTTTGAAGAAGGGGTTAACCCTTTCAATAACAAATCAATCAAGGGGCCGAAAATCTAAATGAAATCCGTAAAAGCTAGAATAACAAAAGATCGTTTTGGTTGGCTGATTAAAAACATTTAGTGCCATTTTTTACTGACTTTTTCATAAGTTACGTTGGGAAACTCAAAAGCGAATAAGGGTAGTTTATTCTGCTTCGTACGGAAATTTCGGTTCATCGTACTCTTTCTTTCTTCCGTTCTTGTATGGTGAAAAATGCCCAGCCGTATGAACCCTTATCTACTTCTCACCACCACATTTTTTCTCTTGCTTAATGGGACGATTTTTGCTCAGGAAGATTGTTTTGATGGGGTTGACAATGATGGGGATGGTTTAATAGATATGAATGATTCGGATTGTGAGTGTGATGGACTATTTGGTTCAGTTTCAACGGATAATTTAATCCCTAATCCTTCATTCGAGAATAAGAATTGCTGCCCAACAACTTATAGTGAAGTTTCATGTGCAGAAAATTGGAGTCAGGCATCGGATGCGACATCTGATTATTGGAATCTTTGTGGACTCTCCACAACAACCTTTTGGGATGATGCCAGTTTACCTCTTCCCGGTGCCGAAGGGGATTCAGCTTACGCAGGTTTTATTGCCCAAACAGCTTATCTCGAATACATTGGGAACTGTTTAATCGCTCCAATGAAACAGGATTCTACCTATGAATTAAAGTTGTGGATTGCCAGAGCTGCAGGAGCAATGAACCTGGATTTAACACTTTATGGTACACCAAATTGTGGTGACCTTCCCTGGACGGGAATGAATTGTCCAATTGGTTCAGGTTCATGGGAAATGTTAGGTCAAACGACAGTAGATTTTGAAGCTAGCGGTGAATGGATAGAGGCAACAATAACCATTATTCCTTCAACAGATATTAATGCTGTGGCTATTGGTAGTGCTTGTGATCCGCCAATTCTCCCACCAGGGGAAACGTATAATTATTATTATGTGGATGAACTGAGTTTAACAAAAGTTGAAGAGGTGTCAGCTTTCGTAACAATTGAGGAAGCTGCCTCCGTTTGCAATGAAGATTTGAGTTTGATTGCTGATATTAACATCTCAGGAGGAGAGTGGAACTGGGTTAAAGATGGTATTGGTTTAGCTGAAGAGACAAATGATACACTAACTATAGCACTTTACGGTTCCGGTAATTATTCAGCTATTTATACACTTGGAGACGCTTGTGTCCAGGAAGATTTTACCTTGCTTATTCCAACTCCAACCGTTGCGGATTTTATGCCCACTAATGTCTGTTTTGGACAAGCCAGTAGCTTTACCGATGCTTCTACAGCTGGCTCAGGGACCGTTACGGCTTGGAATTGGAATTTTGGAGATGGAAATACATCAACGAGCCAAAATCCAGAACATACCTATAATGCTCCGGGGGACTATACTGTCAATCTCACTATCACAACATCCAGTGGCTGTTTAAGAGATACCACAGTCATGTGTACTGTCAATCCAAAGCCAGAAACCAATTTTACGATAACGAATGCATGTGCTGAAACAATACTTTTTACTGATGCTTCAATTCTGAGCACTGGGGACATTGTTGAATGGAATTGGGAGTTTGGAGATGGGAATACTTCTTTAGATCAAAATGCTTCTAACAACTTTGATACAATAGGAACTTATAACGTAACGTTGACGACAATTACAGATATGGGATGCGTAGATGATACCACAATTGCCTGTGTCGCGCTTCCCCCACTTGTCGCAAACTTTACATCAACAAATGCTTGTAGTGGAGAGCCTGTATCTTTTACTGATTTTTCGGTTACAGAGGTAGGTGCCATTACAGGCTGGAGTTGGAATTTTGGAGATGGACATTCATCGACACTTCAAAATCCTTCTAATTCATATTCCAATGATGAGGTGTACAATGTTAGTTTAACGGTTACCAACAGTTTTGGATGTGTAGATTCGGTTTCATCCTTTGTTGATATTTTTGAACAACCCACAGCATTCTTAACGTCTACTTCACCACTCATTTGTAATGCAGATTGTATTGAGTTTAGGGATGAATCAATAGTCGATACCTCAATGATCGTGAGGAGAGAGTGGAATTTTGGAAATGGCATTACCGCTGGTAATGTGGAAGAGTCAGTGGCGTGTTATGAGCATAATTTGGAATACACCCAATATTATGATGTGGCTTTAATCGTGACCAACTCAGTAGGCTGTAAGGATACAATGCTACTTGAAGATTATGTTTCCGTTGACGTTACTCCTGTTGCCGATTTTGAGCTTCGTGATAATGGTGATTTAAACATCAATAATACAAGGGTGTTCTTTGATAACACCACCCTTCATGGTGATAATTACATTTGGGAATTCGGAGACAATTCAGAAAACAGCACAGATTTTAGTCCTGAACATCTTTTCCCTGAAGCTCCGGGGAAATATCAGGTAACACTGAACGCTTATAGTCCGGACGGTAGTTGTCATGACACTTATACAAAAGAGATCACGGTGAATGATGTGTTGATGTTTTACATTCCAAACGCATTTACACCCGACGGAAATGCTTACAATGAGACGTTCCAACCTGTCTTTTATTCAGGATACGATCCCCAAGACTTTCATATGGTCATATACAATCGTATGGGAGATGTACTTTTTGAAACATACAATGCTCAAAATGGATGGGACGGAATGTACGGCAATCGTGAATTGTTGGAAAGTGATGTTTATGTATGGCAAATTGAGTTTAAAGAATCAATGAGTAACGATGTTCACAAATACAAAGGAAATGTAACGGTACTGAGATAATTTTTTTGGTTAGAGTAGTTTATTACTGGTGATTAGTTAGAAGATGCTGTCGGGTGTAATGCCCGGCAGTGTCTTTTTTATAGGGGTAGGTGTAGTGGGCGCAAATTAAAATACCTTTTTTGAGGGATTGTGGGCCTGACAAACGAAGCCTACTTTTGGCCCATGAACAACTAATGTGTTTTTTGTCCGACAAACATTTTTTTGACCTATAAACTAAAATCAAATGACAAAATCATTATCTCTATTGGCTTTTTTATTCTTGACATTTAGCCAATGTTTCGGGCATTTTATGTAGATTGAGACAAATCAAATTGGTGAGCTAAATAAAGAGCAGGAAATCAACATATTCTTTGGAGAGTTTGCTTACGGCAAAAAAGAAAAAGCAACTGGCGATTCCTTTAATAAGGTGAAGGACTTTGCCTTAACGGTAGTCCATCCTTCGGGAGAAAAAACGAATTTAACGGCTACTCCACAAGAAGATTGTTATCGAGCCAGCTTTACACCTACAGAAAAGGGAACTTACACCGTTATTATGGACAATGATAAAATCGAGGTGTATGATTTAACTAAGCATAATATTGGAATTTTTAAAGCTTACTACCATGCTACAGCCAAAATTCAAGTTGGCGAAAAGATAGAGTCAACTATAATTGATAATGAGAACAGCATTACCATTAAAAATGTATCAGAAAAAGCAGGAGAAGTCAAACTGCAGGTGTTTTATAAAAATGAAATCCTTCCCAATCATGATTTCAATGTATTTGTTCCGGATCAATGGACTAAAAAATTGAGAACAGACGAAGAGGGATACGTTACTTTTAGTTTACCATGGACTGGAACTACTTATGTTGTAGAAGCTACGTTTAAAGAAGAAACTTCAGGGAAGTACAATGATGTCGACTACAACTTTGTTTGGCATTGTGCTTCACTTTCGGTTAAGATTTAAGGGGTTTTGTGGTGAAATGATGAGGGGATTTCAAACTAATTGCGGAGAGAGAAATTTAACATTTCAGCACCTTCCAATTTCCCTCAATCAAATTGTAATTCAGACTTAAGTTTTTCGAGATTAAACTTTTGAATATAAATGTCTAGAGAACCATCAAATTTATCAGGATTTTTGGATGCTCTATTAGAAGTATAGAGAATGTACTTTAAATCATACGATAATGATGGACTACCTTCAACAAAGTTTGTATTATATTCCTTTCCCAAGTTTTTTGCATCAGACCAGCTTCCATTAATGTTGAAGCTAATGTATAAGTCAAAATGCCCAAAACTATTTTTAAAACCATCTTCAGATCTTCTGACAAATAGAATAAAAGATTCATCCGGAGAAACCCAACTGTCACATTCTATGAACTTACTATTTACAGTTTCTGGAAGTCTAATAGCTTCTTGATATTCGCCGTCCGCAAATTTAGAGACATAAATATCTCCATGCGTTTCCTCTGTAAATCTTGTAAAATAGATATTTCCAGAATTCGCTTGAGAAGGAGAAAATTCTCCAAGTTCTGTATTAATTGTGGGAGGTAGTTTCTTTGCCTTAGACCAACCTTTTGGGGTGCGTGTGGCTACCCAAATATTCCCATCCTGCCTCGTAGAATCATTATTGACTCTAGACGCAATATAAAGCTTATCACCATCTGGAGAAAGATGTGCATCTCCCCCTTGCATCGTTTGTCCATCAAATCTAACAGTGTCTCTCGGAAGTAGCCTATTATTTTCAAATCGACTAAAAGCTGCAAATGAAGACTTCCAACTAGTATCATTTATAGTAAAGTAGATTTCTTTATGCTGTTCACAAATGTTCCCACCATATTCGATTTGATTAGAAGAAATTATTCCTGGTGCTAGAGGTGAGGACTCCTCCATCTTATTAGAATTATGGGTTAGATACCAGTCTTTATCATTATCCCTGTTTTGACAACCAAACAAAAGGAGTGCTCCCAGGATGAGTGAATAATTAACTTTTGTTGTGAATTGCATCCGAATTAATCTATTGTTCTACTTCATTTAATTTACGGACAAAGAAAAGCAGATGTAGTTCTATTTTAAGGGTAAAAATTGCTAAAATCGAATCCAGTTTTCTCTAAATTTATTCTCAAAGCAGAGACATGTTGGAGCAAAGTTTTTATTGCATGACCCTGAAACAAAAAAGCCTACAACAGAGCCGTAAGCTTTTCTTTCTTTTGTGGCCCCAAGAGGAGTAAGTTAAACCTTTTATTGGAGGATTTAAGGGAGATTGAAATGCTATTTTGATTACGTTTCTCAGCTACGAAGTCGTAAGTGCTTCTTTACCAGGTTTGTTCTCTGGAGTTAGGAATAGATTTTAAATCAAGATCATCATCATAAGCAACACCCTTATGTATTTTAGGTATTGTTCGTCACAGTATGTGTTTCTAACATAAAGTTTTCTATGGTGTGAACTGGCTCGCCAAGCTCTTTCCAGGTTTGTTCTGCTCTGAACTCTTCCTTAAAGTTGGAGAAAAAGGATCCTAATTGTGCTGCAAAACGCGCATCTTTATTAAAAAGTCCGATTATCTTGAGTAACCAAATTGGAGCCATTTGAACTTTGAGTTTTGGGGAATGAGTGGCAGCGTATCGTGAGAGCGCGCCTTCAAATGAAATAGCCTCTTTACCTTGCATAATGTAGTCCTTCGTCAGCCCATGGTCAGATTTAATAACGGCCTTGGAAATCATTCGCCCAAGGTCTTTACCAGCCAGCCAATACATTGGATAATGAATAGGCTTAAAAGCTTGAAGGCTGTCACCTTTTCTCATGGCAAATTCAAGCGTATCCATAATCCATGAGCAATGAAAGAAAGTACAAGGAATGCCTGACGTCTTTAAAAGTCGATATCCCTTTTGTCTTATTGTATTAGGGAAGAAATCTGCACCTTGAGCGAATTCAGGAAATGCAGCTGTTACCGCCGAAACGTGAAAGATTCGATTGATGTTCTTTTCTTTGGCGACGGTTATCACGTTTTTGACCCCGTCAATTTCAGGCTGAAATGTGGCTTTTGCATCTTTAGTTGATAGGTTTAAAAAGATGGCGTCAACTCCGTCAACTAATGTCCTCAAACTATCGAGATTGCTCAAATCTCCTTCAAGAACTTCAATCTCGGATGGGAAATCGGTTAGTTGATTGATCTTCTCACGATTTCTGACCAAAGCTTTAATGTGAATTCCTTCTTTAATCAACTCTTTGTACGTGAAGGGTGCCAAATTACCCGTTGCCCCAATAAATGCTATTTTCTTAATCATTGTGTAGAATTTTTTTCAAAACTACTACCTTTACTATATATTGTATAGTAATGTACTATTAAATAGTACTATACATTTGTATAGTGAAAAAGAAACTTATATTATGAACTTCGATAATATTCTAAATTGTCCGACGAGTACTGTTTTAGCAATGAATGACTGCTTAACTGTAATGAATGGAAAATGGAAGGCGCCTATAATTGGAACGTTGCTATCTGGTCCAAAGCGCTTTAAAGATTTGGAAAATGTGATTACTAAGATCTCACCAAGAATGCTTTCAAAGGAACTTAAAGAGTTAGAATTGAACAATATTGTTCGTAGAAAAGTTTATGATTCAAGACCAGTTCGAATAGAATATGAGCTCACCGAATCAGGCTTCATGTTGAAACCAATTTTTGGAGCTATGGTAAAATGGGGGCTTCAACATAGAGCTGATGTCTTTGGGAAACCTGAAAATGAAATTGAGGAAGGTTTTAAGTGAATCGTGTATGGTGACTAACTACTTGATTAATAATTTTACTTTGGTGTGGAACAAAACTATATCCAATGTTGTGAGTAGTCATTTTTCGATAAATTTTTCAATTTCTACGAAAGAATTGCTTCGCCTTATTATTTTACCCTCACCATCAATTAAGAAATATGTTGGGAACGTATTGATTAGCAATTTAGCTGTAATTCCCTGTTTACATTATTTTTTTTCTAATTTCTTGGTACATAGGAAATAACGATTCTAAACCCTAAATGATCATCTGAACTATTTTGATCGTCACCCTGTCGCGCATCAGAGCGAATGTTATGACCTCTTTTTATTTCATTTGGCTTTACACCAACCCTTCCGGCAGATCCACACCAAAATCCAGCTTTCATCTGACGTTGACCATTGTTTTGAGTACCTATTGGATTGATTTTCGCTGTTTCAGTGTACAAGTAATCTGAATCATAAACCCACTCAGTTAAGTTACCTGCCATATCTAATGCGCCAATAGGTGATGCTCCATTTGGAAAGCTACCGACCGGAGATGTGAGTACATAACCATCATCAACACCAAAATGCACTTCCGCCTGCCCAAGGTTTGGGAAATACCTGTTCATAGTTTCGTCTGCATAATTAGCTCTTGTTCCATCAGGTTCTTCATTTCCCCATGGATATATTCTGCCATCAGTACCTCTTGCGGCAAATTCCCATTCAGCCTCAGTTGGTAAAGTAAACATAAGTCCATGTTCTTGTTGTAACCAGTTTGTGTAGGCAATAGCGTCATTCCAACTCACACAAGATACCGGATGATTATCATTGATCTCAATTTCTGGATAAACTTCTAAGATGTGATCATATGCATTGTCCCAATGAAAACCGGGTGTAGGTTTAAAAACCTTAGCTTTTGGCATTTGAAGTACAAACGGCCCGGGATGTCCAGGTTGTTCTGCATCAGTAACATAATTATTTGCAGAAACGAAAGTTCTGAATTGTCCTTTGGTAATAGGTGTTTTACTAATCCAATAATGACTGAGTGTTACTTGATGTGCCGGTGCTGACGCTTCTAAATCGTTGTTTCCCATTGTGAAAGTTCCTTGAGGCACATAAATCATTACAATACCACTGCCAAGATCAGCCTCCCAATAACCCTGTTCATTTAGTGTCAATGAATTGGCTTTGGTTTCCATAAATGCCAATTCTTCCTCTTGGGTTCTCAAATCTTCGGGATGAGGATGTGTAGTTGGTTCAATTGTCCCTTGCATATTTTCTTTTTTGCATGATAATGTGACCATAGCAAATGTGAAAAAGATTAAAATTAAATTTACTCTGTTCATAATTTTAAGTTTAGATAAAAAAAAACTTCAGCCATTATCCTCATAAAGAGGTAACAACTGAAGTATACAATTCTGTAATTCTCGAAAAACTATTCTTCCAATTTCTTCTTCAGTGTTGAAGAACAGTCAATGTTTAATATTGCAATGCGAAAAACTATTTTAATATTGTGGGATCTCCTAAATCTCTTAAAGCGGGTTAATGTTGTTGTTTTTTATCGGTTTATAATCAACGGTTTAAGAGGTTCTTCAATTGTATGCCATAATTGAGTTGATATTTTCAAAAGTGAAATTCCCTTCGCACTTATAAGATCGTCGATCAAAATTCATATTATCCCTATTCAAAAAATAAGTGAAACAAATATTCAACAAAGAGTACAATTCCGTAAAACTTTGTTCAATGAGTTCACAAACCAACAATTAATAGTTGTGCTTTACCTTCATTTCATAAGAATTGAGAATTTAATTATTAAGTGACCGCATGAAGTGAGCTTCACTAGCCGCCAAACAAAAAAGCGCTTGCTACGCAAACGCTTTTTAGTCAGTGTGACCCAGATCGGGGATATTTCAAACCAATTTTGGGAAGATTTGGAGTATTTCTTGGAGATTACCAAGAGCTTCCAAAATGAGGCAAACGGATCACTTCTTTGAACTTTTTCCAGTGCCAGAGCTTTTGGGTGGATTGTTACCACGCCCCTTTCCCGATTTATTCCCTGTTGTACTTGGACCGTTCTTAGGTCTTGCTTTTGATTTTGTCATGATTAAAGTTTTGATTTACATTGATTAAGCTAGCTGGAAGTTTGATAATATTGGATTTTCTTTAAGGTATTTAGACAATTATTTTATTAATTGCGCAGACATCAGAATTATCTGTAACAAGCAAAAGGATAGAGTTCAAACCAAGCGAATCAATTCGCTTTTTGTCACTGTGACCCCAAGCGGACAATTTTCGAACTTTTTGAATGAGGATTTGAAGACTTTTTTTGATTCAGGTTTAACCTGAGTGAGCTGCGCTTGAATGGAAACAAAGCATAGCGCTTGAGTAAATGTAGCCATTTATGGTTTCGTACCCAAACGCAATTAGGGTATTATATTTACTTACTTGTTAGCTACAGTTTTTTCTCAATGTTTGACTCTTTATTGATTTTATGATGTTTTATGCTAAGATAAATGACATTCACTCTAGTAAATATTCAATAACAAAGAACCTTTATTAAGATCTTTGTCAAAGCTTCAGAAAAAACAGAATGAAAATAGAACGATTCAATTCCTATTCTGGATAAGATAGTTAAGGTTTTTTATAAACAGAGTTTAGTTTTCCTTCTCTTCTGAAAAGACGTTAACTACTATAATGAAGTATCAGTTATTTACTCGTGCTCAGTATATATTCGTTAAGCTGATTTTCTAGTGCTCCAACGAAAACAATTTTGATAATTTCTCCATCTTTCACTAGAAACTGAAAAGGTAAACTTTTTATATTCAGAATACTTGAAAGCTCTTCATTGGTATCATGAAAATCAGGCCAAGGCACATTGTCATTTGTTGATGCAAGCTTGTATTTTTTTTCATCTTTGTCCACCGAAATACTTATTGTTTCAATCCCATTATTCTTAAAGTACAAGTAATTTTTTTTGTGATTTTTGTTAAACCTTCTGCAAGGGGAACACCAACTAGCCCATACATCAATCAAAAAAGTTCCATTAGAAACGAGCTCACATAAATCTTCTTCGGTATTTTCCGCTGATTTAAGAGTTATTGAAGTGTCACAAAGTGATAAACCTATGAGGCTGTCAAATTGTTCATAGTAATTTAAGAACTGGTCATGACCAATTTTTGTTGTTCGACCTATAGGAGTTGACCAATCCGATTCTTTTAGCTTTTCTACTAGTGCGGGTGGAATGTAGCCACCATAGCTTTTGACTTTGACGAAAATACTGTCAGTAGGAACATTTCCATAAGATACAACAAGCGCCTGGATAAAATTGTCTAAGGCTATACCTTCCAAATGCATTAGAGAATCATTCTTATTGTATTCTAATTCGTTCTGTGGGTCTTGAATTTTTTGACCTCCGATTTCTTTAATTCGCTCTCCAGTTTTGTTTATTAATTCGAGATACGTTGATGCTAATGGATAAGGACTGTCGTTTACATTCTCTCTGATTTTATCTTGAGCGTTGCTGATGATAAACAGAAAGATTGTACCCGTCATTAATATGATTCTTTTCATATTCAAATTATTAGTTATCTAAATCGGTTTGGTAAAAAAAAGAATTATTTTACACTATGCTGGATTCGTTAAAAGTGAACCTCAATTTGCTTCTATTTAAATCTAATTTGATTCAGCTTCAAGTTCTCTCAAAGCATTTTGACTTCGTCTTTTTCCATAATTATTGCCAACTTATTGTTAAACGAAATATACGAAATAATAGTTTTATAAAAATATCCTAAGAGGATTCAAACCATTAGAATAGTTGTAAACCCTAGTATTTACTGATGTTTATAACGGTTTTTAATTAAGTGGTAAACCGGACAGGACAAAAGTAGAACCTATTAGATGTTAGAATTTCATTGTTTGACAGATAAATCTTAAGACCAAAGAATACTGGAAATGGTTTTTTCATTGATTTTGAAATCGTTTTGATTCTAGAAATTACAGTAGAAGGGGAGATATTTAAAAGTCTTGCTATGCTCCTAATTCCAAGCCCTCTTTTACATAATTAATAATTGTTTGATTAGGAATGATCCATGATTTATTGCGATAAGATTCTCTAAAACGTCGGCTACAATTGCAACATTTAAACAACTGTACATTGTTTTTAGATTTTCCAAACCGAATCAACTTTGTACTATTGCAATGGATACACTTCACCAATACGAATCACGTAAAATGAAATGATTTAAGATGAATTGATTGAAAGGAATTTTACTATCAATTTTCCAAGCGCAAGCTTTTGCTCTCCGAACGTAAAAATTGGAGTTAAAAATGATCTTTTTTGAGATGGATTTTATTCACCACCCATTTTGTAACACGAGGGGTCAACTTATTGGAATTAGAAGCGATTTAAGACATTAAAAAAGGGCTTCCGATGGAAAGCCCTTTTTCAAATTTTTTGATTCTAGATTTTTGATCTTTGATTTTTCAGTAGTTTGTGGTTGTGTTTTTGGAAAACACCCAAATTGAAACATTACCATAAATATGTAATTGGTTTTTGAAAATTAGCTTCTTAAAATCTATAACCCAAACCAAATTGAAAAACCTCTCTCCATCCCAATCCAAAGCGAAGGATAATTTTTTTATCTACAGGTTGAAAACGATATCCTAAAAACAAACGATAAAGTCCTCCCACATAAGTGATTTTTTGTCCCTTAAGCCCTTTATCAAAATGAGCAACAAATTCTGATGAATGCTCAAGCTTATGGCTTCCCTTACCGAACAAGTAAACCAGCCCAAAACTGGATAAAGCTCCAACATTCTTATTCAAAACATTTGCATTCCAACCACCAAATCTTACAACAGATTTAATCGAATGCTTTTCCAAGTTTGGTATTAAATTGAACGATTCGTACCCAACCGAATAAGTATTGTATAATAACATACTCCCGACGTGTAAATTAATATTACCCTTATCCTTCATTTTCTCCTGGCATGGAGATGAGACAGAAAACAAACTCAGCAATAAGAAAAATATAATCTTATTCTTCATCCTTTTCCTGTTATCGTTCGACCTATCATTTTATGCTCATCCAAAACGTGTTTTGGAAGATGTCTTGAGCCAATAGAAGATTTAAAATCAAAACCACTAGGCCAAAAATAATTTAAGATGCCAATGATTGAGGTATCTGTATTTGCCATTTTATAGTAATCCCTTGCAATAAAATCCATATCATTTTTCCCGATTCCGGAACTACCATGGAAATTTTTAATCCAATGAGCATCCATGATGAGAAAGATTTTTTGGGTATTTTTCTTTTTAGTCTTTAGTAGGTTTAATTCCTTTAAATACTCATTGTTGGTTGAAGGTTCCTGTAAAAAATAATGATCAAAAGCTACCCAATCAACACTATTTGGAAAATACATTTCTTCTATTACGGCAAAAGCCTCAACATTAAGTATTGGCACCTCAGGAACAGTTGCTTTTACATAATCACAAACTTCTGTAAAATCCTCCTCAGAAATACCATTCCAAGCAGGTTCCTCCCCAATGTAAAAACAATTTATCATTGGGTGATTCACGGTTAAGTTGTTGGTGCTAACAAATTCATCCCATCTAGCCTGATAATCTGATCTAAGACCATAAATAACACCACTCTTATCACCTCCGATAGATTTTTGTTCAAAAAACATTTCATTTAGGTGAATAATACCCTGAACGTTAACTTGATCCATTTGTTTAAGGCGATCAATAATATTATCACTTGGCTCAACGACTAAGATATCCGCCACGTTGGAAAAGTGATGAACTTCATCCAAGTAATTCGTCTTTGTCTCTTTGTCGGTCGGATCATCCCAGCCAACGTCTATTAATGTATAACCAAAGTACTGTAGGTTGGGATTTATTTTCGTCGGAAGTGGATCTTCCAGCGTACTTTTTTCACAGGATAAAATAGAGCATAGCAAACAGGCAAAGAAAATATATCTTTTCTTTGCCAAAATGGCCACTTGCGATTTTCTTTTAAGGGTATACATGTAACCGTGTTTTGCAAAGGTCGCTGACTTACCTCAGAACCCCTATTCAAACTTCCACGAAATAATGTACGTATTCATGAAGCTGAGCTTTTCCGGTAGAGGCAAAAAGCGGTAATTTTAATCAAAAAATTAATTTACAATACATTATAGTTCCCGGATTCTGGGATTTTTCTTAATCACCACCAAAGCGAGTTTTTACGAGCGTGTTTAAAATTTGACTTTGAAACGAAGTCAAATTTTAAACTTGTTCCTTGTTCGGAACGCTTGAGTCTTATTATCTACAGGGTTGTGCGGTGAGATTCAAAAGCAGTTTGAGAATACAATTAGCACCGAAATTTGTAACGAAAAACAGAAAACCCTAGCATTTGCTAAGGTTCTCAGTTAAAATTAGTGACCCCGGCAGGATTCAAACCTGCAACCCTCAGAGCCGAAATCTGATATTCTATTCAGTTGAACTACGGGGCCCCGTCACACAAGGTGCGGAATAAAAATTGTAAATGTCTCTCTCCTCTTTCTCCAACTCCCACTGTTAAGTGGGCCCACCAGGGCTCGAACCTGGGACCCCTTGATTATGAGTCAAGTGCTCTAACCAGCTGAGCTATAGGCCCTGCATTATTTATAGAGTCGCGAGTAACTCTTTCCTCATTGTATTTTGAGGCCTGCAAATGTATTGGATTTAATGATTTTTTCAAAATTTATTGCCTAAATTTCACCGTGCTAAATTCAATTAATGCAATCATATTTGATTTGGGAGGTGTAATTCTCAATCTTGATTATCAATTGACTATTGATGCCTTTAAGGCCCTGGGAAAGGAAGATTTTGACCAATTGTATCAACAGGCTTATCAAGATCATATCTTTGATCAATACGAATGTGGTCAAATAAGTTCGGATGAGTTTAGAAACTATCTTAAGTCCTTTTATCGTCATGAGGTTTCTTATCAGCAAATTGATTTTGCCTGGAATGCCATGTTGTTGGATTTGCCGCCACATCGTTTAGAATTATTGAGAGAGTTGAAGAGGAAGTATCGAATCTTTTTGTTTAGCAATACCAACGAGATTCATTATGAGGCATTTCGTAATGGGATAAAAGAACGTTATGGAAGAGAAGATGTGCTGGAGGAAATCTTTGAAAAAACCTATTATTCACATCGGGTTGGTTGTCGTAAACCAAATGCTGAAGCCTTTCAATTGGTGTTGAACGAGCAAGGTTTAGAAGCTGAAAAAACACTTTTCATTGATGATTCCGAACAACACATTGTCGGAGCATCACAACTTGGAATCCATACCCATCACCTCACAAAGGGAGACATAGTGGATATCTTTCGCTAATTCAATAAACAAAGTCCGTCCTAAGTTTTTACATTTGATATGTAGCAAAAACGGTTTTGTCCATTAAAGAAAATAGTATTCAGTCAGATCTGGAACAGCTTCAAAAAGAGTTGTTTGACCTTTCGGCCCGAAATCCATTCATAAAAGTTTCGGAGCAGAAATTATGGTTTTATGAAGATCGGCCAGATGATTGGACAACCGCCTCAAAAATCTATTCTAAGGCCCAATTTTATAAGAAAGAATATGCCTTAGACACTACCTTAGATGTGGAGGTTTTTTTGAAGTGGACTTTTTCCGTTTCAGAGGAGCAGTCGGATACAAGGTATTTTATTTCACCGCTTTTGTATCGACCTTGTCAGCTAGTTCGGAATCGAAAAATTGAAACAACTTATCGGATTGATACCCCTTCCGAAAACTGGAAGATAAATCCAATTCTGAGACATTTTTTCTCCAAAAACTTCGATCTGGAGTTAGGGGATGAGGTAGAAGATGTAGCACTTTTTTTGAAGAATTTTGAAGAGCAGTTGGTGGATGATAGTTCGATTAAAATTGAGTCGTGCTCGAGCTTTGATAAGGAAGAATGTTGGCAATTAATTCAACAATCAGCAATTGGAATTTTTAATTATAAAAAGAGCTTGTTGGGTGAGGATTATAAAGTGATAGCTGAAAATCCTAATGAATCGGTAAAAGCATTGTTGGGATATGATGAGGAAAAGGCTGAAATGAATGGTGAAAAAGTCTATCCAATCAGTCCGTTGGATGAATCTCAAAGACTGGTTTTACAAAAAGCACTGAAACAAAATTTTGTGATTCAAGGACCTCCTGGAACGGGTAAATCACATACCATCGTAGCTCTTATTGCTAATTATTTGGCAAATGATAAAAAAGTATTGTTCGTTTCGGAAAAACGTTCGGCATTAGATGTTGTTTTTGATCGATTAAAAAAAGCTGGATTACACCATTGGGTGGCTTATTTCAATACGGAAAAGGACGAGAAAAAAGCCTTTTACGCTCATTTGAAAAAGGCATGGGAAAAAGTTAGTCAGTGGGAGACGGAAGATAAAATTGCAGGAACAACAGACTTTGAAAAAGGTGATTTGTTGAAACTCTATCCCAAGGGTTTATTAGAAGAAAATGAGCGGCTTGGTGGAAATAGGCAATCTTTGATTGAACGCTTGAGAGAAGCTCAAAAATCAGTAGATGAATTAGCCTCAAATGGACGAGTTCCTTACTATCAGACATGGAAAGAGCATGGAGCCTTTTTGCTTGAATTAGAACAGCAAATTCAAAAGTCAACCACAGTACAATCAATCCAAGAATCCCCTTTCTTTAAACTGAATAAGTCCGTTTTCATGGAGTCCGATCCTATTTTGGTTTTGGAAAAACGTTTGAACAAAATCCTAGGAGGGTTGGATCGAATTTCCTACGTTCAAAAGCAGTTTGAATTGGATTTAACCCTAAACGAAATTACGCGATTTTCTGTGGCAGCGAGCATCATGGGAATGGTTAATCGTACGCAGCTGGACTTATTGTCTCCCGAACATAAGTCACATAAATCATTTAGCAATTGGGCCAAGAAATACGAATTGGTTCGGAATAAGCTAAAACAGGCCGAAAGTGCCAATAAAAAGTGGACTTCAAAACCAACACAGGCAGAGATAACTGAATTGATTGATTTGTTGAAAAATGTCCGTCCGTCCCGAACCATTTTGGGTTTATTAAAACGTCGTTCACATCGCTTAACCGAGGTATTTAAAGATTTTGATCCTAAACTGACTAACGAAGCAAAAATTCAGTTGTTAGAATCTGTTCGTAACGAACTCAATTTGCGATCAGAACTGGAAGAGATCAGCCTAAAAATGAAGCATAATCTCAGTATTCAGGATCCTGATCATGAAATTGGGCATATCATCAAGCTGAGAAACAAATTGGATGAACTTTCTCAAAATGAATACCTCGCTATTTTAGAGCACGAACGTTCATTGGAGTTAATTCAAAATCTTGATGCGCTTCATCCCATTATTCAGGATATCAATAACCTCCAACGTTTTATGTTGGCCAGTGTACAAGATGGTGCGGTAGGGCAAATCACAAAGTTTTTCAAACAATTGCAAGAAGAACTTCCAGAGCTCAGTGTTTGGCAAGGGCAGATTAAGCAGTTTTTTGCCTTACCAGCCGAAATTCAAACTTTTTTAGCCGACAATCATGTTTCAATTGAGGAATTGGATGCCAAAATAGCCTATGCGAATTTAATTGATCAAAGCCGGTTTGAAACTCGTTTTAAGGACTTGACGGGAGAAGATCTGTTATTAGAAATTAAGAAGTTAATTCCAACTCAAAAAAAAGTCCATCAAACCAATCAAAAGCGTATTTCAGCCAGATTTGTGGAGCGGTATCGAAGTCTCGAAAAACTAGCAACCACAGCGGCAAGTAAATTAAAGGAAAAGGAAAAAGACGAAAAGAAAAGGTACAAAGGGCAAAAACGAATTATTGTCCATGAGATCAATAAAAGACAGCAACATCTTCCACTTAAAGAACTGTTTCAACATTGCAATGAAAGTCTTCTTAATGTGCAATCTGTTTGGATGATGAACCCACTAGCGGTTTCTGGAAGTTTGCCATGTAAAGCTGATTTGTTTGATGTGGTGATTTTTGATGAAGCGAGTCAAATTCCATTGGAGGATGCTATACCATCTGTTTACCGAGCAAAACAAATGGTGGTTGTTGGCGATTCAGAGCAAATGCCTCCTTCTCGTTTTTTCAGTTCTAGCGAGGAAAATAGAACAGTTTTAGATCAGGCCGAGGGAGTTTTTAAGGGTGAAATGCTCAAATGGCATTATCGCAGTCAACATCCGGCTTTAATTCATTTTTCTAACCAGAATTTTTATGAGAATGAGCTGCTGGCTTTACCTCCGGTAATGAATCATTTTCCAATCGATTTTTATAAAGTAGAAGGAGTTTTTGAAAACGGAAAAAATAGTCTTGAGGCCAAACGAGTGGCAGAGTATATAGTAGGACGGAAAAATACGAATCAAACACTTGGAGTTATCGCTTTTTCAAAAGAGCAAGAAAAAGAGATTGAAAAACAGCTGGATAAACTTCAATTTAATAAAGAAGGTTTGTTGCTTCGTAATTTGGAGAATGTACAGGGAATTGAATGTGATGAGATTGTAATATCAATTGGATATGGGCCGAATCCTGAAGGAGTCTTTCGCTTGAATTTTGGCCCGGTGAATCGAGATCGAGGAGCCAATCGATTGAATGTCTTGTTTTCGCGAGCGATTCAAAAAATGACTGTTTTTAGTTCTGTTGAACATACACAATTTAAATTGTCAGATAACAGGGGAGTGAGAGTTTTAAAAGACTTTTTGATGTATGCTCAAAATCAAGAGGTTTCAAAGAATGTTGATGATTTTAATTTGTCTGCCCACCAGACCATCGCTCAACTAATTGAAAAGAATAATTTGTCCGCTTCTTTCTTTGATCGACAAAACGGAATTGTCGTATCCGCTTTTGTTCAGGAAGAAAATGCTAAAATTTTATTGATTGATCCATGCCTTGGAAAAGGGGAGGTGAGAGACCTTTATGATGTGGTCACAACACTCAATACACGATTCAAAGAAATTAAAATCGTATTGAGTATGGACCTTTGGAAGGATAAGGAAAAAGTGGAGCAAGAGATTATCCGTTTCCTTAAGAACTAAGTGATCCAATTTCAATCTTAAAAAAACTTAAGAATCCGAGAATCAACCTTCTTTTTGTCGATGATAATTTTGTGTTCGTCGAAAATTAGTCTATTTTAGTCCTTGATAAGGTACGCAATGATCAAAATAGGTAGAGAAGGAATTTCTGAATACAATCTGGAAGAATTGATTTGGAAGAAGAGGCAAAAACAAACTTCTGTTTTTGTGATGGATGAAAGCTCTCTTTTTGGGGCTTTGGTAAAGACAAATGTGGAGAGTGGCCTTGATTGTGCTGTTTCTCTTTTTGAATCTGGCCAGGAGCTTTTTGATAGTATGGTCTTCGATTTTCCCGATGTAATTATTTTGGATTTTCGGATAGGATTCTCAGCAGAGCCCGGTCATCTTACCAGTTGGGATATTTACCAACAAATTCAAGATTCTGCGGATTTGGTTCCCTTAATTGCTGTTACTTCTGAAACAGACGAGCGTTTTGTCGATCAACTTAAAGATTTAAACGTAGTGGCGATGGTCAATAAAAATGATCATGATTTTTTCGATCAATTAATTGGAACCATTTCAACTACTTTAGAAGAAATCAAAAAATAATCTGAACCTTTTTTAAACACAATTGTAAGCAGAGGTAAATACACCTTTCGGTAAAACAATTGTTATGATAGAATTAGGATACCCATGCCCCGAAGATGTGACCGCAATGCCCAAAACAAATTGTGGACATTATTGCCAAACTTGTTCAAAAGATCTCATTGATTTTCGGAATAAAAGTGCTGAAGAAACAAAGGAGATTCTCATGAAGGATCAATCCATAAAATGTGGCATTTTCCGTCCCGATCAAATGAAAAACCAGTCAAAGGATCAGGTTAGTTCTCTATTTAGAATAGCGTTTGCCGCCATTTTTGTGTTAGGTTTTAATCTCAATGTCCTTTTTGGCCAAAGTTGCGGTCCCAATGAGTTTAATCATAACGTAAAGATTGAAAGAATCGAAGCTCAGGAGCTGAAAATTGACGGAAGGGTTTTTGGTATTGATAAAACAGAGTTAGAAGGGGCTGAAATAAGCTACGTATTCAATGAAACGCGTTACTTGGCTGTGGCGGATGAAAATGGTTACTTTGATTTGGAAGTTGCCGGCGGAATGCAGGGAAAGAACATCGAAATTATGATTTCTTATGGAGGAATGGAATCGGAAATGGTCTTTTTAACGAAAGTGGAAAATCAACAATATTACTTGACGATCAACTTATCAAAAAGAGAATATGTTCGGGGAAAAATTGCGGTTCCAGGAATGATTAAGAGAGACTAAATTTAAAACTAAACTATAAAGCAAAAGGCCCGGTCATGCGATTCCGGGCCTTTTTTGGGTTTTTATTGAATAATCATTTTTTGATTAATAATTCCATCCTTGTGGATAAGGGATATGATGTATTGTCCACTCGTTAAATCAGTTTGTAGATCCATTTTTTGACTTTGATTGACAAGTTCGTGGTGAACAACTTGTCCTGAAAGGTTGAAAATTTGAACTTGATCTACCTCCAACTCACCAAATTCTAAGGTAAAGTTTCCTTGATTTGGATTGGGATATAAATTAAAACTAACATCTTCTTTAGGTGGAGGGAGGCTGGCAAACTCATCAAAGATGATGGATGTTTTTGGATCTCCAATTACTACGCCTTGCCAGGAAAGTTGTTTAATGGATGAGTAGTAGCTTTCAGCTAAATTATAATGTTGGGATGTATCTGTGTACATTGTGAAGAATTGAAGTGCACTAGGGTACATACTCATATATTCAATATTGGCTAGGCCAAAACCACCACAGGCTCCTTCTGCAATGTAATCAGCCAAAAGTAAACGATCATCGGCCCCATCGTAATTAAAGGTGCTGGCCGAACTTTCTACAAAAAGAGTTGCTACAGATCCTTTGACCCATTCATTATCCGGAGAATCCGTGCCGGCATTACCCGTTGCAGATACACAGTAGTACCCAAAAACAGATTCTTGTTCGGTTAAAAAATCAACTTCTGTGGCAAGAACAGAATTCCATCCTTGTGATACAACATAGTCGTGCGCGGGCTCTAAGATGTCTGCGGTCCAGGCTGAATCACCTGACATATCCCAGCTGAATGAATCAAAAACATAGTTCGAGCCAAAATCAGCAACAGGAGTATTAGGACCGCTTCGGTTAATTAAACTTTTTACGTCCCAAATGTCATGACCACTGAGTCGTGTAACCAGATAAAGTCCATATTCAGCCCGGCTAAAGTGATTGG
>JAKSBJ010000384.1 GCA_022361195.1 Flavobacteriales bacterium | reverse complement strand
TTGTTTCAGCTCGGAACAGAGGCTTTGACAAAGTTTTGTTCGGCTTTTCGGCGGATACGGAAAAGCGCAAATTGGGAGCCGTTCAAAATGAAAAAGTGGCTTTTGTCAACGTAATTGACCAGTTTAACATAGAGAAGATGGATAAAATAGTTGTTTAATTGTCTTTTTTGTATCTTGGTAAGAATTAAAACAAACATCTAGACTAAGTATTAATACTTTAGTCTGGGTGTTTTTCTAACCTGAACCATGAATAGAACTGAAACAGACTATGCAATCATGACCTTTGATGATGGGATTGTGACTTGCACCTATAAAGATAAGGTCGTTCTGGATTTAGATGCAGCAAAGGCAATTATAAAACAACGTAAAGAGACTTCAGATTATAAGGCTGTTCCGGCTTTAGTTGATGCTCGGCATGTAAAACAAATTACAAAAGAGTCGAGAGATTATTTTAATCGGGTAGAAGGATCCGAATTACTAACGGCAGTCGCACTGGTTGCTAGCTCAGTTTTAACACGACATTTAGGAAACTTCTTTATCAAAATCACTTACCGAAAAGGTAAAGTTCCCATTCAGTTGTTTAGCGATATTGATAAAGCTATTGAATGGTTGAAAAAGTATCGTTTGGAAGAAGTAGAATCCTGAAAAACAGAAATTTAACAAATTTGTTCTGGATTGTTTAGAAGTGAATCTTCAAATGTTAAATTATTGAAAAATAAACTGCTTAAAAAAAAAAAAAAAAAAAAGCTTAGAGTAAAACAAGATCAATTTAATACCTTTGCTTTGATGGCCATTTTAAAGCCTTTTATATCGCTTTTACTCATTGCCACCTATTTGGTAGGTTTTGGTCATGCCCTAACTCCTCATCATCTTGAGGAATTTCACACCCATTCATCAGACGAAGTTCATCATCATGAACATCATAGTCATCACGAAGATGATTCAGAGAATCATGCGCATATTTCGCATGGAGATCATTACGATCATGGCTGGTTAGACTTATTTGTTTGTCTAATTAGTGATCTGGAACATCATGGAAGCAATCATTCTCATCAGTTTGTATTTAAAGGTGATGTTCGACAAATCATTTCGCATGATGAGGTAAAGAAAGCACACAAACAGTTTGATTTATATTATCATATTGGGAGCTCACAAAATGTTGTAGCTAAGGCTGTAAACAACATTTTACTGAATAAAGCTCTTCATCCTTATTCGTATCTCTATTACGAAAGTCACCCTCTTCGGGGACCTCCAGTTTATTCTTGTTAAAAGTTCATTTTGAGCTTAACGGGCATTCTTGAAGCAAACGAGAATGCAAAAATGGTATTTACTCTTTTTTAGGAGTAAATGCAGCTTTTGTTTTTAAAACAAGAATAAAACTGATATGATAAATCAAATAATAAAGTTTTCGATTCACAATAAGCTGCTTATTGGCTTTTTCACCATAGCACTTATTGCCGGCGGAATATGGAGTGTGACCAAAGTTCCGTTGGATGCTGTGCCTGACATAACGAACAATCAGGTACAAGTCATCACACAATCACCTAATTTGGGGACAGAAGAAATCGAACAATTCGTAACCTATCCGGTCGAGGTGGCTATGTCCAACCTTCCTGGGGTTACAGAAATTCGTTCGGTCTCCAGATTTGGGCTTTCTCTTGTTACTATCGTTTTTGAAGATGATATGGGAACATATCTGCCAAGGCAGTTAGTTTCGGAGAAATTACAAGAAGTAAAACAAGATATTCCTCAAGGATTTGGAGAGCCAGAAATGGGACCAATCTCCACTGGCTTGGGTGAAATCTATCAATATACATTACAAGTCGATTCAGCGCATAAAGGGGAATACAGTTCGTCTGATTTACGTGAGATGCAGGATTGGATCATTCGCCGGCAAATGGCTATGGTACCCGGAGTTATTGAGGTCAATGCTTTTGGAGGTGATGTCAAACAATATGAGGTAGCAATAGATCCTGACCGATTGCGAGCCATGGAGGTGACAATTACCGAAGTCTATCAGGCTTTGGAAATGAATAACCAAAATACAGGAGGTGCTTATATTGAAAAAGATCATTATGCCAATTTCATCCGAGGTGAAGGCTTAGCAAAAAACAAGGAAGATATTGAGCAAATTGTTGTCAAAAATGTCAATGGAATTCCCATTACCATTAAAGATGTGGCAAAAGTTCAATACGGTAAAGCCATTCGTTACGGAACCTTAACCATGGACGGTGAGGGAGAAGCTGTAGGTGGAATGATTCTGATGTTAAAAGGAGCTAATTCTAACGACGTCATAAAGGCAGTTAAGGATAGAGTAGAGGAAATCCAAAAATCATTACCAGAAGGTGTTAGTATTGTCCCGTTTTTGGACAGAAGTAATCTAATAAAGCAAACAACAGCTACTGTCAGTAAAAATCTATTAGAGGGAGCCTTGATTGTTATTTTCGTTCTGGTCTTTTTATTGGGAAATTGGCGAGGTGGATTGATTGTGGCTTCTACCATTCCTTTATCACTTCTTTTTGCATTCATTATGATGCATTTCTTTGGTGTGTGGGCTAACTTAATGAGTTTGGGAGCCATTGACTTTGGAATTATTGTGGATGGAGCGGTGATCATTGTTGAGGGAACGGTGTTCCTTTTACAGACAAGGATCAATAAAGGACTTAAGATAGCAGCTGAAGATCGTGATGAGTTGGCCGGAAAAGCCTCGGGTAAAATGATGAATGCGGCTTTCTTTGGACAGTTAATCATCCTAATCGTATTTATTCCAATTTTGGCTTTACAGGGAATTGAAGGAAAAATGTTCCAACCTATGGCGTTAACCTTCATGTTTGCTATGATTGGGGTAATGATTCTTTGTTTGACTTATGTGCCAATGATGTCAGCCTGGTTATTACGTCCATCAAAGGCTGAAAAGAAATCTTTGGGAGACCGCTTGGTTCGATGGCTTGAAAATGCCTATCAAAAGATCTTAAATGGAGCACTTAAAGCTTCTGTTTGGATTGTAGGAGGAGCTGCAGCGGCTTTGGCGATAGCATTCGTTACTTTTTCGAATATGGGAGGAGAGTTTATGCCAAAACTGGATGAAGGAGACTTAGCTTTTCATGCCATTTTAAAACCGGGAAGTTCATTGACTGAAACAGTTGAAACAACGACCAAAATTGAGAAAATTGTCAAGTCAAATTTCCCAGAGGTTAAGCATATTATCAGTCGCATTGGAGTGGCGGACGTACCTACTGATCCAATGCCAATGGACATTGCTGATATTTTTGTCATTCTCAAACCGGAGAGTGAATGGACTACAGTGAGTAGTAAAGCTGAACTCATCCGTAAAATGAAAGAGAAGGTAGAGATTTTACCCGGCATCAATTTTGAATTTAGTCAACCCATTGAAATGCGTTTTAATGAGCTGATTACTGGGGTAAGAGAGGATATAGCTGTTAAGTTGTTTGGGGATGATTTAGATGTTTTAGCTGAAAAGGTTGAGGAAATCGGACGTTTGATAGCTCCAATAGATGGTGTAGGAGATATGAAGGTGGAGGCGACCAATGGATTACCTCAAATTACAATTCGTTATGATCGCCTAAAATTGGCGCAATATGGTTTACATGTAGAGGAACTTAATGCGGTTGTTCAAGCTGCATTTGCCGGGCGAAAAACCGGAGTTATATTTGAAGGAGAACGAAGGTTTGACCTAGTGGTTCGTTTGGATAAAGATCATCGTCAGAGTATAGAAAATCTCAAAAATCTATTCATTGATCTACCCAACGGATCTCAAATACCATTAAAGGAGGTTGCGGTGGTTGATTATGAACCGGGGCCGATGCAAATCAGCCGGGATAATACAAATCGTAGAGCCTATGTTGGAATTAATGTTCGGGGACGTGATGTTCAGTCCTTGGTAGAAGAGATCAAGATGAAATTGGATGCAGAATTGGATCTTCCCCCCGGTTATTACATCCGGTATGGGGGAGCTTTTGAAAATCTTCAACGGGCTACGAATAAATTAAAGGTTGTTGTTCCAATCGCTTTGGGTTTAATTTTCTTGCTCATTTTCCTGGCGTTACGATCATTTAAACAATCCATCATGATCTATGCAGCAATACCATTAGCAGCTATTGGAGGTGTATTTTTTCTTTGGCTTAGAGGAATGCCTTTTAGTATCTCTGCTGGGGTTGGATTCATCGTGTTATTTGGGGTGGCAGTATTAAATGGTCTGGTATTGATTAACGGATGGAATGAACTAAAAGCAGAAGGTGTGGGAAATCTGAATGAACGAATTGCCTTAGGAGCAAAACGTCGAATTCGACCAATTTTATTAACCGCTTTGACGGATATCTTAGGATTCCTCCCAATGGCAATTTCTTCTTCTGCCGGGGCAGAAGTACAACAACCTTTGGCTACGGTGGTTATTGGAGGAATGATCTCGGCAACTCTTTTAACGCTTTTTGTACTTCCAATTTTATACAAATGGACAGAGATGCGAAGTTCAAGGCCCAAAGTATCACTCCCTGCATCGGCAGGAGCTATTTTGTTAGTCTTAGGTCTTAGTGGAAGTCAAGCCCTCTGGGCTCAGGAAAAAGCAGTTCATTCAGCCGATGAGGCTATTGAGATAGCGATGCAAAACAACGCTGGAATTAAACTGGCTAAATCTCAAATTGAATTCAGTCAACGAGCCAAGTCAGGAGCTTTTAACCCTGGTAAAACTGAAGTTGGGATACAATATGGTCAATACAATAGTTTTGAAAATGATGTGTCCTTTGGGGTTGACCAAAAGTTTCAATTCCCAACAGTTTATGCCAATCAAAATAAATTGGCCAAAGAACAAATTTCGGCTGATGAGTTCCGCCTAGGGATAGAAGAGAATTCGCTGAAGAAGGAAATCCGAAAAAGTTGGTATGAATTGGGCTACCTCCAGCAAGAGCGGGACATTTTACGCTTACAGGACTCCTTGCTCAATTGGTTTGTTCGAGCTACTGAATTACAAGCAGAAGTTGGAGATGTGAATGAATTACAAAAAATCAGTGCCGAGGCTGAATTGTTGGAACTTAAAAATGAGCTACAACAAAACGAGGCCGACATTAAAATTCAAGAACAGCAGCTAAAACTACTTCTGCAAGACAGTACAGAATTGGCTTTTGAAGTGGCAATCCCAGAACAATTGAAATTATCTCAGGATTCACTTTCATTTGAGAAAAATCCACTTTTAGCCTGGTCTAATCAGCAAATTGAAATTTCTCGGATGCAAACAAAAGTAGAAACGTCAAAAATGCTTCCGGATATTTCCGTTGGATATTTTAATCAAAGTATGATTGGAAATCCGCTGGCCTATGGTTCTCCAGCAAGTTCCAATGATCGTTTTATGGGAGTTAAAGCCGGACTTACAGTCCCAATATTCTTTGGGGCTTATCGCTCACAAATCAAAATGGCTGAAATAGAAGAACAGAAGGCTCAAACAACAGCAGACTATTATTATATAAGTTTATCTAATCAGCTGGAATCACTTTTACAAGAGGTTATAAAGTATGAACGGGCGCTGGAGTATTATACTACTACCGGAATTCCTTTTTCTGAAAAGGTGATAGATAATGCGATGTTAAGTTATCAGGAGGGAGCTATTGGATATGTGGAATACCTGCACAGTTTTAAACAGGCCATCCAAATGAAAAGGAGCCATGCTCAAACATTAAACGATTACAATCAGGCGGTTATTGACCTCAATTATGTATTGGGGCAATAAGCTTTTAAAATAATAAATGATGAAAGAGAATTTAAAACAAAATATAGGAGCACTGATCGCCATGGTATTTTTGATATCCTGTGGCGGATCAGGAAAAAAGGATAGTGGTCATGGGCATGATCACGGCTCAGGAGGACATGAAGAAGAAATTCGTTTGTCAATGGAACAATTTCAATCCATGGAAATGGAAATTGACACTTTATCGAGACGAAATATGAGTTCTTATGTTGTTTCTAACGGACAGTTGGAGGTTCCTCCTCAAAATGAGGCTGAGGTAACAGCTATTATTGGTTCAAATGTTCAATCTATTCAGGTAATCGAAGGAGAAACGGTGAAAAAGGGACAAGTATTAGCTTATTTGGCTCACCCCGATCTTATTCAAATCCAAACAGATTATTTAACGGAATGGAATGAGTTGCAGTTTCTGGAGTTGGAATATAAACGTCAGGAAAAACTGTATGCCGAAAAGGTAAGTTCAGGAAAAGAATATCAGAAGACAAAATCTGATTATTTCTCAAAACAAGGAGTTGTGAAAGGGCTTGAGGCTCAGTTGGGATTACTAGGAATTAGTCCGGAGAAAGTTCAGAAAAATGAATTGTATCAGAAGATTGCTGTTCGTAGTCCAATTGATGGTTACATCCGTTTAGTGGAGATTAAAGTTGGACAATTTGTTAGACCTGAGATGGCCATGTTTGAAATCGTCAATACCGAACATATTCATGCCGATTTAATGGTCTTTGAAAAGGATGTCCACAAAGTAAAAGAAGGTCAAAAAGTTCTGTTTACAGTAGAATCTCTACCAGGAAAAGAGCTAGAAGCTGTAATTTATTCGGTAGGAAAAGCTTTTGAACAAGATCCAAAGGCGATTCACCTTCATGCTGAAATAGAAAACAAAGAAGGGCTTTTGATTCCTGGAATGTATGTCAATGGTAAAATTTTAACCGAGAATTCATCAAATATGGCTATTCCGGAAGAGGGAATTGTTAAACAAAATGATAAATATTTTATCTTTCAAGGAGAATTACAAGGTGATGGAGAAGATCAAGAGTGGTCTTTTAAGCCTATTGAGGTCGTAGCAGGAGTTTCTGATGGAGGATGGGTAGAAGTAAGTTTCTTGAGTCCAATAGAAGAAGATGCCCGTTTTGCCATGAATAATGCTTATATTTTGATGGCAGACCTCAAAAAGGAAGAAGCAGAACATAGTCATTAATTAAAACCTAAATACATATAATCATGAAAAAAAGTGTAAAAACGCTTAGTGCAATTTTCTTATTAACGTTCGGAATGTCTTTTACAATGGTAAGTTGTGGAGGAAATGAAGAAGGTGGTGAAGATACTACTGAAAACCATGAAGATCACGAACACGAAGAAGGTGAAGATCACGAACATTAAAAAAGACAATTGTCTTGAAAATATAACCTCTGTTTCGGCAGGGGTTTTTTTATGGAATTATTTCCACTGTTAAGAGGTTTTATCTAATTCCTTAAATAGTTAACCGAATTCTAAATAGCTGAACGAAAAAGAAAGTGACAGAGTTATTTTTGAGAAAATTTGAAACTTATGAAGACATTTAAACTAACGCTTTTTGCATTATTGGTAGGGACAGCATTGGCTTCTTGTAAGAAAGAAGGTTGTACTGATTCTGATGCAACAAACTACGACGAAAAAGCAAAAACGGATGATGCTACATGCACCTATGAAGGTTCGGCTGTTTTTTGGTATGGAGAAGCTACAGCAACTGCCCTTGACGCCTCAGGGACATCTAACCTTAAGTATTATGTCAATGCAGAGCTAATTGGCTCTTCAGCTGCAGATGTTTTTTGGACAGGAGCGCCTGATTGTGGGCAAGATGGTTCTATCACCTTTAATTATGATATGGGACTGCAAAAAACAATCAGTTTTTCTTACTGGATAACAAATAATGTAGGCTTAGAATTATGGTCGGGAGATCTTGTCCTTGAAGCAAATACGTGCAAGACAATTGAATTGGTGTTCTAGTCTAGCAATTGTATATAAAAGAACTGAACCGCGCATCTTGGAATGTGCGGTTTTTTGTTTGTGGAAAAGACTACGAACTATTTTATAAGAACTTTTATAAAACAAAAAAGCCTCACCTTTCGGTGAAGCTTTTTTTTGTGGGCCCTACTGGATTCGAACCAGTGACCCCCTGCTTGTAAGGCAGGTGCTCTGAACCAACTGAGCTAAGAGCCCGACTTAAATTTTTACATTGTCGTCGGTGATGTTCCAACTGCTCTGCAATTTTTTTTGATCGTTATCAATATTGCTGTGAGCTGTAATGCGGGTGCAAATATAAAGAGCTTTTTTAGAAATACAATAAAATGTTCTGAAAAAAATTAAAATATTATTTTAGAAATTGAGAAAGTAGATTGTAATAAATTGGACTATAATCGTTTATTTTAGTAACCCAAAGCAAAAAAAAAGTGTCCCAAAAACAATTTGACGAAATTAGTAGGCTGTTATTAGCCTATTCAGCTGGTGATTATACCCTCAAAGGAACCGTTTCTGATGAGGTGAATGAGCTGGATATGATCATTTCCGGGATCAACATGTTGGGAGAAGAATTGGAGTCAACCAATGTCTCTCGAGATTTTTTCCTCAGTATTTTCAATACGGTAACGGATTTAGTTTTCGTAATTAATAAAAACGGAATCATTTTAGATGCAAATGATGCAGTTACCACCTTATTGGGATATGAAAAAGAAGAAGTGATAAAAAAACACTTCGAATCATTCCTGGCTGCTTCTTCATTATCCTTGATAGATGATATTAAGTCCAACCTTAAAGGAGAGAAAGAAACCCATGTAGTGGAGGCCAATTTGGTGAATAAAAAAGGTAATGAGATTATCGGCTTATTTACCAACACAAAACTGCATGATCGTTTCGATAATTTTAACGGTTACTTACTGGCCGTAAAAGATATCACCCGACAAAAGAAAAACGAAAGTCTCATTTTACAAGCTATTATTTCTACTCAACAGGCTGAGCAACGCCGGGTAGCGGATGACTTGCACGATTCTTTGGGCCAGGAATTGTCAATGGCCAAATTGATGGTGACAAATCTCAGTCGTTTTAACAATGACAACAAAGATTTTATGGATCTTTTAGAAACATGTCAGGAAATTGTGGATAACGCAATTGAGCATTTGAGAGAGATTTGTTTTGACCTTATGCCCAATGTTTTGATTCGGGGTGGTTTGCCTTCTGCAATATCAGATTTGGTGAATAAACTTAATAATCAGAAGAAAATAAAAGCTGAATTTGCTTTGACTGATAATTTCCCAAGAATGATCTCTGATTTGGAAATAGTTGTGTATAGAATTGTGCAAGAGTTCATAAATAATATGATTAAACATTCGACGGCTACGAAATTATTTGTTAATTTATATGAGCAAAATGATCAAACTATCCGAATTGAATTAAAGGAGAATGGTCAAGGTTTCGATATAAAAAAGCTAGAACAGTTGAAAGAGAATAGGGGATATAGTAACATCAAGTCAAACATTAATGCTTTTGACGGTAAGTACACGCTGGAGAGTTCTGCTAATGGAACCGAATTGATAATTGAGTTTCCCAAAACTTATATAGATGAATAAAATTAAAATTCTAATTGTTGATGATCACAAGTTGGTTAGAAACGGTATTAAGTATACCCTTTTGGCCAATAGTGAATCAGAAATGATCGATAGAATCGACGAAGCAGTCAATGGTAACGAAGCTTACGAATTGGCGATGGTCTTTGATTATGACATCATTCTGATGGATATTAACATGCCGGAATTGGATGGAATAAAAGCGACCGCTAAAATTATCAAGGAAAAACCCAATTCCAGAATCATAGCCATTTCCATGTACAATGAGGATTACGAAATCCGATCAATGGTTAAGGCCGGAGCAAAAGGATATTTGTTAAAGAATACAGGATCCGAAATTTTAAAAGAAGCAATAACTACTGTATTGGACGGAAGTAAGTACTACAGTAATGAAGTTGCCTTGAAATTAATGGAACCGGAACCAAAAGTGCTACGGAAAAGAGGTGTTGATCGGAATAAAGAATCCATTTTGTCTAATCGAGAAGCAGAAGTTCTAACTTTAATCGCTAATGAATTTACCAATGATGAAATTGGTACGAAGTTGGGATTGAGTAAAAGAACAATTGATGCTCATAGACAAAATATATTGAACAAGCTACAAGTAAAAAATACTGCTGGTTTGATCAAGTATGCAATTCGCATGGGATTTGTATAAATCAGTCACTTTCCCAATTAACTATACAGCAAAGTAGATAATTCCAGTACAGCAAAACTAAACAGGAACTAACCGTTCCTCTAATGAAATTGTTGTATGGATGAATTGTTGCGCGGTAGAGGAGCGCAGTTAAAGCTGAATAATCGTTTTTCTAAACAAACCTACTCGGATGACTATTTTGATTTTACCTTGTCCGATTCTAATCGCACGGCCTATACCGAAGTCTTTCCTAAGACTATCTTGAACAAAATTCTTCAAGCGGATATGCCAATGGATTATTCTATGAATCCTTATCAAGGCTGTGAACATGGGTGTATTTATTGCTATGCCAGAACTACACATGAATACTGGGGATATGGAGCCGGCTTGGATTTTGAGCGGAAGATTATGGTAAAAAAAACAGCCCCAGATTTGTTGCGAAAGGCTTTTATGGCTAAAAAATGGAAAGCTGCTTCTATTATGCTTTCAGGAAATACGGATTGTTATCAGCCTATAGAACGTGAATTGGGAATTACAAGACGCTTATTGGAGGTTTTTAACGAGTTTGGGAATCCGGTTGGTATTTTAACCAAGAATTCCTTAATAGAGCGAGATTTAGATCTTTTACAGCAGTTAAATGAAAGACAGCTGGTGAAGGTATCGATGAGTGTCACAACACTAAATGATGAGCTCAGAAGAAAAATGGAACCTCGAACTTCTTCTGCAGCAAGAAAGTTAAAGACTATTGAACGGTTGAAAAAAGCAGGAATACCAATTAGTATTATCATCGGTCCTGTAATACCGGGCTTGAATTTAGATGAAATTCCAGATATAATTCGAGAAACTGCTAAAGCTGGAGCAGAAGGTGCTGGTTATACCAATGTGAGGCTTAATGGACCAATTGCCCCCTTATTTGAAGATTGGTTAGAGCATAATTTCCCCGATAGAAAAGACAAGGTCTTAAATCAAATTAGAGAAGTGAATAAAGGTGTGTTAGGGTTAGAGCAGGGGAGTGGTGTACCAAATACTGGTGGTGAAATCCATTCATTAATTCATCAGCTGTTTGAGCTGAATAAGAAAAAGTATATAAAGCCAGTTGATAGACCATTTAACTACAAGGCCTTTTCACGACCCGGTCAGCAAATATCCCTGGCTTTTGATTGATTACTTAATGGTTCCTAAAATAATAGGGGTTCCCAAAGTACATTTAGATGGACGTCTTGACATGCTATAATTGAACGTTACCTTTTTACCATCCACTTTAAATTCATCTCTTAGATGAACCGGTACGAGAAGCATTTCTTTTCCATCAATTTTCGCTTCAATAACAAATTCACAACCTTCGGTTGAGCTTTTGTCACGAATAATTCCGTTATAAGTAGGGTTTACAGACGTTCTCCCGTCTCCGCCATCTTCATATTCTACGGGCTTTTCTTCAGCTCCGTCAATTTGCATTGTTTCTCCTGTAACCACAGGAGTTGTTGTTGCCTCTTGCGAAGTGTAGCAAGAAGAAACGGCAAGCAGAGAACTGCTTGCCGCCAATATCATAATAGTCTTTCTCATTTATCGACCAATATAAATTTTCTTAGATAATTGGGTGTTTTCACCCGTCATGTGAACCATGTAAATTCCGGTAGCGTTGTTAGCTACATTATAACTTTGTTCACTTTGATTAGCTGTATTTAACTCCTCTTGAGCAATTACTTTTCCTGACATATCAATTAAAGTAATGGTAACAATTTCATCGGCAATATCATTCCAACGTAATGTTAACTCATCTCCATTTGGTTGGTAAGCATTGAAAATTGGAACTAATGGTTGCTCTTCTTCATCACCTAATAAATGCCATGAAGAGAAAGAGAAAATTTCAGTTCTTCTGTTTCCTCCAGTTCCTAACCACTCACCTGTGAACCAGAAAGTCATGTCATTAGTTGGATCCATTGTCATTTGAGAATAATCTCCATAACGGTTACCTCCTGTTTGACTTCCTTCACCTTCAACAGCGATTTGTTCCTGAACGGTCATCTCTCCTAAAGGATCATCTTTAAAACGGCCGGTGTAACGCAATCCAGCATATGTATCAGGTCCTGCACAAGAATAAGCTAATGCAATGTTACCATTGGCATCCATAGCAGCGTTACCCATCCATCTGCTGTCCGAATCAGGTGACCAGGTTCCTTCCTGGTGAACATACCATGTTTCGTCGTTGTTTTCTCTCAACTCAATCCATCTAATTCCTGCTTTTGCACCAACTTGTACCGTAGCAGTCAAAATAACTGTATTGTATCCATCCCATCTTCTGTATTGAGCTTTGTACATGAAAATCCCTGCAACCGCATCTAGTCTTTGGCTTGTACCTTTTTGAGTAATATCATCCCAACTCGAAGTAAAGAATGAATCAAAAGATGCTGTAGATAAATCTTGATGTGTTGTAATTGACCCACTTCCGGATCCACTCCAGTCAATATCAACTTTAAAAATCTTTACTCCATCGTATGAAGGAGTTCCTCCACCACAAAATGTCCATCCATTATCCTGAAGTGAGAAAAACCACCCTGGTTCGTCATCATCTGGTGCATCTGGTCCTTCAGCATAAGCAGTAGCCGTACTTCTAAAGAATTGGCAATGTGAAGGGAAACTCATTGTAATCATTGATGCTGTTGGATCACCAATCAACATTTTTTCACGTTCATAAGCAACACCATTGTTACCAGACATATTAGCGGTCATGAAGTAAGCATTTGACCAAACTGAATATTTAGGGTAATCAGGGAAGTTGAAGAATGAGAATTCATACAAATAATATTCACCTAATGGATCAGAAGTTTGCGAAATGGCAATCAAAATCTTGTTACCGGAAATTCTAAACTGACTGATAAACCAACGTTCCGCATAACGATCATACATCACGATTGGGTCACCATCACTAGCTCCACCCCAAATACTTCCTAATGGTTTAGGACCAATTTGCGGATCACCATCTTTATCCCAAATACGATAAGCTGAATTTACGGCTTGAACATAATAGTCTTGTCCTGCAGCTCCTGTCGGATCTGGTGGGAAAAGTCCTCCGGTACCAGACCACTGAGCCTTTAACCAGTTTTCTTTTCTCCAGGCTGGAGTAGTTTGTAATGCTGGATCAACTCCACCATTTTCCGTGATTCCCGGATCAACGTAATCCGTTAAGTCATGGTAACGATCTTGTTTATGATCTTTAGGTTCTGTATTGGCAAAGTAGGTTTCTTCATCAATATCCGGAATTGTTTTGAGGATATCTCTAAGTGCCGGAGTCTTCATAAAAGACGTACAAGGTATCTTTTTAGAAACCGTGCCCTCTTCATTAGACGTTTCTTGAGAAAATACGGAACCAACTGCTGCCAAAAGCAGTGACGCCAGAGTAAATGATTTTTTCATGGTTTTCTGTTTAATGCCCTAAATTTAACAAAATAGACGGAGCTATCAAAGTGATCTTACAGGCAATGTTGAAAACTCAAAAGGAAAGAAATATGTGTTCAGGAGAACAGATTTTGTATCTTCGCTGCTCGTAATTTAAGAGCTAATGCCTTTTTTTCGGAAAAACATATTTGGACAGCCGATTTTTATTAAAAAGTTAATCATCCGCTTTTTTGGAACCTTTGTGTACTTTAGGTTTAATGTGGTTCTGCGCAACAAAATAAAAGGAGCGGAGGTTTTTCAGAACCTACCGGAACAGAATGTGCTTATTGTTTCAAATCACCAAACGTACTTTTCGGATGTAGCTTTCTTTTACCACGTAATTTACTCTTCTTTGAATGGTTTCCCGAACAATATCCGCTTTCCAGGATATGTATTGTGTCAAAAGGACAACGTTTATTACGTAGCCGCTCAGGAAACCATGAAATCAGGCTTTTTACCCAAATTATTGGCTTTGGCAGGTGCAATTACAATCAATAGAAGTTGGAGAGCGAATGGCGAAAATGTGCGAAGAAAGGTTGATAGGAGTGAGGTACAAAATATTGATAAAGCATTACAGAGTGGTTGGGTGATTACTTTTCCGCAGGGTACTACAGCTCCTTATGCCAAAGGAAGAATTGGTACGGCATTTTTACTCAAACAACATCAGCCAGTGGTTGTTCCGGTGGTGATTGATGGTTTTAGACGCGCCTTTGATAAAAAGGGATTGAAGATCAAGAAGAGAAAGGCTGTGCTTAAAATGACAGTAAAAGAGCCGCTTAATATCAATTACGATGACAAAATTGAGGATATTATGTCTCAAATTATGGACGCAATTGAACAGTCAGAAGATTACGATAAAATTGAGCAAATAAAAAAGCAGGAATCAGTAGTAAACTAACCCCTGCTTGTTTCTTAATTGATCGGTCCTATCGGCTTGCTAAATTTATATTTTTTGTCTTTTCGTACTTTACAGTGTAGATGAGTTCAAATGACTTGGATTCGGATGGTTTTAACTTAACATCCCAATTCAAAATTCCGGTAATTTCATTTAGTTTTCCTTTTGAACTTTCTAGGAGGGCTACCTCAATTTCAGAATTTCGTACTACGGGAATTTGATCTTGCAAAATGAGTTTGATGTTCCGCTTTTTGTGGTTTTTTAGCTCAATTTTGTAAGCAAAGGTTTTAACGATTTTATCGCCAACCACTTTCTCTTTAGATTCTTTTTTCAATAAAGTGCGTTTGGTGATGATATTAGGGTCTTTCCCTAAACTCAAATCCAATGTATCATTCATTGTCGATGGATCTAACCAGGTCTCACCAATGTATCCTCCGTCATGAAAGAGGTTTGCTTTTCCTGGTACAAGATTTAACGCCCCTAAATCGGTAATTCTTGCAACTAAATAAGTAGCTAAATCGAGTTTTGGAATGGTGTAATACATGAATTCGGTGTCTAACTTTTTAGCGTCGACCAGTACCATGTTCTTTTTATTGTCAGATTTGATATTGTAAGGCAGATCAATGGCATATTCAACGGAGATAAGTTGTTCTATTAACTGCGTAAAATCTTTTGCTGTTAAGGCATCTATTTCTTTTTCCTCAAGACTTTCATCTGCTGAATAGTCCATAGCTGGAGCATTTTTATGTACTCCCCCGGGATAAGCCTTTTTTGCAGCATCTTTTTCGGTATAGCGATTATTGTAAGTGTAGTAATCCAAATACCATGGGTGTAAAACAGGTTTGGTTTTATTGGCGTAAGGATTATTAGTTGATAGATTTAGACGCACATTACTCCAGTCAATTCCGGTATTTTGAAAAACATGGGCTTTATAGGTGAGTTCAATGCTATTGTTAGAGGCTGAACTTCTTAAATCGTACATCGGAATCCATCCGGCATTGTTAACCAGGTAGGATACAGAAATACGTCCAGATGTAGCTTCTTTAGCGGATAGGGTAATTTCTAAACGATGAACTGGAGGTTTGTTTGCAGGTGGAACATATTGGTTGTTGGAATTGTAGTTATTCAATTGGGTTAACCGCGTGTTCATTCTGTTTTTATCCTTATTGAGCAATGTCTTTTGTCGATTTAGACTCAATAGCTCCTTGTTGATTTCATTCATTTTGATATGATAAAATTCAAGAGCATCACGGAGTAGGGGAATCGAATCATTAACTTTTCCCTGGCCTTTGATTGTTCCATTGTTTTCAATGATCCTCTTTTCACTTTGTAGAACATCAATTTTGTATTGAACCTCGGTAATTTGGTAATCCTTTTCAAAGATGGAATCATTGAGCATGGATATTTCCTTCAAAATTTCAAGAGGAATGGTATTAGGAGCTGGTTTATTCACTGGCTCCGGTTCTGGATAGAAAACATTGTATTTTGAATCTAAAAGGATTACGTTACCACTGGCATTAACCTGTAGACTGTTTGGATCAATGTTGGGACTGATCCCTTCAATGATAATAGTATTGATTCCTTTTGAGGCTTGAAAAGAAGCTTTACGGTAAATTTGAGCTCCTTGTTGATAGACTGTTACTTTATTAATTTTGGATTTTACGGTGGATTGCTTTTCGGCATAGCAACTTATGCTAAAAAGTAAAACGATAAAGAGTAACTTTTTCATCAGAATAAATTTAAGATTCATAGTTCATTACAAACCCTCCGAAAAAAAGTTCAAAAAAAAACGCCCCGAAATCTCGGAGCGTTCTTTAATAATATGTTTTAGTCTATCTGTATCGTCCTAAACCTCTAGGGCTTCCCAAACGATCCATAGCACATCTGAATCCAATTGTTGCACTTGATTGATCTTCATCCAAGAATCTTCTGTTTGAACCAACAATCCAGAATGCACGGTCTCTCCATGAACCACCTTTGTAAACTCTTGATTTATCAGAAACCAAAGTAGTTGGCCAAGAAGTACGATCGTTTGGTTTAATTTGATTTCCGTTCAAATCAAACTCCTCATGATCGTTTTGGTACATGATCAAATCCTGATCTCTAACCCCTTGGTTAATGGAATTTTTCATCTCATCATCTCCGTAGAATAGAGAAGACTCGAAATCACCATCACCGTAATCTTTGTAGTCAGAGTTCTTATAGTTTCTTCTGTTGATGTTTTCCTCTGCAGTTACATTTCTCCATTTTAATTTACCTGGAGTGTTAACAATGTATTCTGACATTCCTTTTCTCAACATTGGAATAATTTCTAATGGATATTCATTTCCAAGGTCATCTGTACGAATGAATCGAGGATCTACACCATCAAATAATCCGTCAAAAATGTTAGTTTGGATAATTTCAGAAGCTTCCATGAAGAATTGATCATCTGCTTTTCCAATAGCGGCATCAACTACACGGTTAATTTCATCCAATAATAAAAGCTCCAATGAATCTTTTGTTTTACTCTTTGACAAGTAAACTTGCTCAGGCGGATGACTGTAGTAGTCAATATCATTTCTTGATTTAACATTCTTAGAGAATCCAGGATACATCAAAGAAGTTGTATCTGTATTGTCTGGAATGTGCTCTTGAGCTGAAATTCTTTGGAATCTTTTACTTTCAAACTCATGTAAGTATTCTTTAATTCCATGAACGTCATACAATACTTGAGTTGTTTTTTCGTCGATAACTCCGTCATTAGCTAGAACCTTTGTTTTGAAAACATTCCCTCTAAAAGGTCTGAATTCATCAAAATCTTCATGCGACAATGGTCGGTAAACATCCATAACCCATTCTGAAACGTTACCTGCCATGTGGTATAAACCGTAATCATTTGGCCAGTAAGAATCAACAGGAGCAGTTACGTCAGCAGCATCGTTCAAAGCACCAGCAGCTCCCATATAATCACCTCGTCCTCGAACAAAGTTAGCTCGGATATCTCCTTGAAACTGTTGGTTATCTTGTCTAACCCAGTGTCCTGTCCAAGGGTAAGTTCTTCTGTTCTCAATTACACCCGGATCTTCAGGGTTTGTCATTGATCCAACTAAACCGTAGTAAGCAAATTCCCACTCAGCCTCAGTTGGGAGACGGTAACGTGGCAATAAAATCCCATCTTCCATTCGAACAATACGTTGTCCTAAATCTTTTCTTTTTCCAGACCAACCTTGTTTTGGGTCAAGATCAATTAACTGTTGCTCACGGTCATCACCTGGGTGATATTGGTTCGCTAAGTAAACATCTGTTGTAAACGGTTCTCCAGATTGATCAGGATTCCAGGTAAGAACACCTTCACGAATAAGAATAAACTCATTCACACGGTCAGTTCTCCACTTACAGAAATCATTTGCTTGATTCCAGCTAACACCTACTACCGGATAGTTTTGGTAAGCAGGATGTCTGAAGTAATATTCTACATAAGGCTCATTGTAAGCCAATGGACTTCTCCAACAGTTTGTGTCAGGAAGAGCATTTTTGTAAATCATTGGAAACTCTTCATAGGTTCTTCTTACCCAGTAGATGTATTCCAACCAGTTAAAGTTTGTCACCTCAAACTGATCCAGATAGAAAGATGATACGGTTACTCTTCGAGGAATATTATTCCATTCATAAGTAACGTCCTGTTCGGCACGTCCCATAGTAAAGGTACCTCCTTCAACCAAGATAAGACCTGGACCGGTCTCCTGATCAAAATAAGGAACTTTCTGGAATCCTCCATTTCGAGGGTTATTATATTCCCATCCTGTAGTGTTTGAACGTTCACGCGCACAGGCAATGAACAATAGACCTACGGCTAAAAGCCCGAGGAACTGTCTTCCACTCATTCTGTTTGATTTAGTTAATCTTTTCATTTTTCTAATCTTACTTACTACAACGAGGTAAGGTTACGAGGGGTTTCAAAATTTCTTATACTGCTATAACAACTAATTAAATTAAGGTTACATCTTAAATTAAAAAGATGGGCAGGAAATAGTTCTAAATTTCTTAGGTTTCTTTTTACAGTTAAAATTAAAGCCCATAGAAAGTTCGTGAGCACCTCCCGAAGCATTGGTCAATTTTGAAATTGTAATATCGTAGCTGTAACCGAATTTGAAAGTACCTGCGTCAATACCTACGGTTAAGATGAAAGCATCTCTTGCTCTCCACCATGCACCGGCAGTAAAGGCTCCATACTTAATGTAAGTACCCAAATTCAATTGCATAAATCCGTCCTGGTAAGTATAAATAACATTTGGTGAAATAGAAGTCACATTTTGGTATTGTGATCCTTTTCCAAATTCAATGTTTGCTCCAACATGTCCGGTAAAACGCATTGGCATTTTTGAATCTCCTAAAATCATTGATTCTTGAGGAGTATTTAAATGTTTGGCAGCAAAACCAAAGTAAAAGTTTTTAGAGTATCCTACAATCCCGGCAGAAACATCAAAGAATCCTCTGGTTCCCCAACCGTTGTTTAATAAGTTACCTCTTGGAAGGTCACCAGTTTGGTAAATAAATCCTCTTCTTGGATCAATTTGATCTCCAAAAGTTAATTTACTCCAGTTAAGAAATTTTTGATTCCAGGTAGCTTGTGCTCCAATTAAGAATGAAAAATCTCTTGTTACCTGTAAGTGGTATGAATAGGCTAAATTAATGGTAGACCAGTTAATGGTATTTTGACCAGCCATGTCATTGGTAACCATTACTGCTACTCCTCCTTGAAGAATGTTTACGAATTGATCGTAACTAACACTATTGGTTACAAATGCTCCTGAAATCGATGGCCATTGATTCCGATGGTTTAAATTCAGCCTTGGACATCCGTGTGAACCTGCAAAGGCCGGATTTAAATAGATCGGATTGGCATAAAATTGGGTGAACTCCGGATCTTGAGA
>JAKSBJ010000306.1 GCA_022361195.1 Flavobacteriales bacterium | reverse complement strand
ACACTCCTCAAAAACACGGCCTCAAGTCGCGAGAATTTAGCGGATAACATTGGACTCATTGATCGTAAAATTGAGTATCGAAAAAACCTATTGGACAATTTAGATATTCAAATATCTCAACTCAAAAACGATATTGCTGATCTCAACCTGAGCATTGCCAAATTGGAAGTTGAAATTGAAAAACAAAAGGCTCAGTTTAAGGCCATGTTGCGTCAGGCTTATAAAATGCGGAACCAAAAAGCTAACCTCATTTTTATCCTTTCATCCGAGTCCTTTAATCAAGCCAACCGTAGAATGGAATACCTCGATCAAATGACAAAATATCGGGCAGATCAAATCCGAAAAATTAAAGCAGCCATTCAACAGTTAGAAGAACAAAAATTGCTTTTAGAGGGGAAACAAAACGAAATTGATCTCTTGGTTAAGGATAAAACACTGGAACAAAAAAGGTACATCAAGGATCGTGAAAACCAAAAGAAGAGTATTGATGATTTAAAGGGCAAAGAATCACAGTTGCAGGATGAACTGAAGAAGCAGAAAGAACGTTATCGCGAAATTCAATCAGCAATTAATGCTGCTATTAATAAAGAAATTTTAGCTGCTAAAAAGAAGGAAAAGGAAAAACCTAAAACCCTGGAGGAAACCAAAGAAATTGAACTCTCAAGTAAAGGATTTGAAGATAATAAAGGACGTTTACCCTGGCCTGTTAGAAAAGGAGAAATTACCCGTGGATTTGGTAAACAACCTCATCCTATCCACAACAATGTTTTCACTTACAATAACGGAGTAGATATTACTACTGTAAAAGGGTCAACTGTAAGAGCTGTTTATGGCGGTGAGGTAAGTAGTGTTATCATTATTCCGGGAGCGGGAAAAGCTGTGATTATTGCACATGGAAATTACCGAACCATTTACTCTAACTTACAGGAGACCTATGTTGCTCAGGGCGATAAAGTAGACGTGAAACAAGAAATTGGAGCATTGTTAATCAATGCCAGTGGGAACTCAGAAGTACATTTTGAGATTCGCAAAATTACAGCAGAGGGATCAATTAGTAACATCAATCCCACTTACTGGCTGTATAAGTAATTGCTTAGTTTAACTGGTAAACGTAGCATCCTTCTTCAATATCAAACTTTACATAAAGAATTTGTTCTGAAATGACTGGATTTCCGTAACGGTCTGTTGCCGGAACCCAATCAGGCATAATTCGTACAATTCGTGCAGCTTCTTTTTCAAACATCCTCGCACTCTTGCCATTTCTCAATATTTGAATTCCGCTGTATGGTTTATCCGCCTCACTGCGGTTACTCATACGAATCAAATTAGGATCAATATTCGTTCGTTGACCATCTGGATTAACAAAGAATGTCACTTTTACAATTCCTTCTAAACCTTTATCCTTTGGTGTTCTTGGATAACGAAGATGTTTATCTACCCAATTTGTACGTTCCAAATCACCATTAGGGAAAGATGCCGTTTGATTGGCAACAAATGTGTTGGATGCATTTTCCTTATTTGTTGTTTTTCCTGACTTCTTTGTTCCTTTTCCCGATTTATTAGAGTTCTTTTGAGGAGAATAGTTTGTTTTATTAGAAGCAGAGCCATTGTTCATGATTCCATGATCCTTATGCTTGTTCTTAATTGTCTTTGAACTATGAATCAATTCTTTTGAATCATCATCCTCTTCTACCTGATTATTTTGAGGAGAATAGTTTGAAGAATTACCTTCATTATGATGCTCAACAGGAACAATTGGATTCATTTGTAGATCAATTTCCTCGATGGCAGCAATTGCCTCCTCGTCCTCTACGCTAATATTTGTATCTAATGCATCATCATAGCCAATGGTTTCTTCATCTTTACCTTCTTTCACCTCGGTAGAAACAATCAATTCATTTGCCTCTGGATTTTCATTTGAAGGATCGGACGAACTAATGTAGACAGCCGTTCCAATGGCCCCAGCTGCAACAATTCCAGATACTACCCAACCAAGCGTTGAGAATCCTCCTGCTGAACCTGCAGCAGCGGCAGCTCCAACACCAGCAATAGTATTGATTTCGGCGATTAAAGCCTGACGATTTACAGTTTGAATTAACAACTGTTGATCTTCAACAATGGATTTTAAAGCCGGATCAGCGGCTATTTGTGCTTCAAAAGCTGATTTTTGAGCCGCACTCATATTACCAGACAGGTATAAGTCAATTTGCTCCAGGTTATTCAATTCTGCTCTCATTTATTTATGTTCTGTTTGGTAAATTTGTCCTCCTTGTTTTAGTTCTCTTGCCATTGCAATGGCTTTTTCCATGCATTTGTATTTTTGGGTTTTAGCTGAATTCACCGACGAGAACTCCAATTGATCGGCAATTTCTTTCATACTCTTTCGACGATAATAAAACATCTCAAAAATCTTCTTGCAACGTTCCGTTACGCTGGCCAAAACCTTATCCAACACCCTTATTTTTTCCTCTTTCTCTTCATTATAATCCAAATCATCGGCTGATAAGATCAAGGTATCCTTCCACTCCAACTCAGGATTTCGATTCCGTTTCCTCAATTCGTTCTTCCACAAGAATCGGTTTATCCCGTACAAATAAGTGGTCAATTTAGAGGTTAACTCAAAATCAGGTTTAGACACTTTTTCAATCAACAGCACCAAACTATCGTGAAAAATTTCACGCGCCGTTCCTTCATCTCCACCTGTGGATTGAATGTTCGCCCTAATTTTGGGAAACTCATTATATAATTCTTTTATAGCCTGTTCTCTTCTACCCGCTCTAATCTCACGTATTATCTCCTCATCAGTCATAGTTTTTCGGTTTTTAATTGAAGAATTTGGGATTTTCTTTCCTTTTTATGTTCAAGAATCAGAAAAGTAACCTCTACTCTGGTCCCTTCTGCCGCACAACAATAGCGATTTAAGATACAAACATTTAAACTGGATTGCAATTTTTTATCTGGTTATACATTGCTCAAACAACTACAAATAAACTCTTTGAACATTCATTCAAGATTTGAATTTAAAATTTACAAAGCACCAAATATAATATTCCACAACAAACGTCGTTTACTTCACCAAACCCCACAAAATCCAGATTCATATATTCTAAATCTTTACTTGACCTTTTGCTTAAACTGATATAAACACTTGCACCAGTTTTTAAAAAACAAGGTTTAAAAGTTTGAATAATGAAATTTTTTAATCTCTCCTCTCTGCTGGTAATTCCAGCGCTTCTTTTCACCACTCTTACGTGGAGTCAAGAGAAAATGGATATCAAAATAGGATATGAGATAGGTTTTGAACACAATATACTTTTAGAGTATCGTTTACCTGTTTCTCCCAAGTTAAAATTAAACCTCGGAGGTAGTTTTTTTCCTAACCGAAGTAGACCTAACTTTTACGGAAATTATGAACGAGTGTTGGATTCAAATGACAGCTTAGTATCCATTCGTTCTTACAACTATGGTTCAAGTGGTGGAACAATAAGAGCTGGTCTTACTTACCAACTCCCATGGAAACTATTTTCTGTCAGTACGGACATGTTTTTAGGAGTTAGAAATACGCACAGAAGTCACGTAACTCATTTTCTATATCGTGTTCCTGGACAAGAACAATTTAGTCATCATTGGTCGCCAGATTTAGACAACCAGCATGCTTATCAACAAAAAATATCCTTAGAACCTGGCATATTGGCCAATTTTCAAATGAATGTTCCAATCAGTCCACGATTTCAGGCAAATTTTGCAGTGGGTATGTCAGTTTATACCAATGTGGTTATTCGTAATAACATTGTATCAGACCCGCTAAATGAATTTTGGACAGCCGGAGTAGGACAAAGAAGATTTGGTGCTGATCCTCGTGCAAGTATTGGATTCCGGTTTTTATTTGGAAAAGCCCATGAAAGAAAGAGTTTGCGTATAGATGGTTATGAAAAACAACCAAAAACAATAGAACAGTAAAATAAAGTAAGCGAAAATCAAATTCAAAAAGCCCAGTTGTGCAAAGTTAAGATTTGGCTGTAATTTGATTTGGTGCTCCCTACCCTCCAATGGCCATTGGAGTGGTTAGGGGGCATTTTTTTTAGAAGCTGAAATAATGGGTGTCTACAATTCGCCCATAAGCCATTCCAAAAGCATTTCCCGTGTAAAACGAAGGTGGATTAAAAAACTGATTGTTGACCTGCCCAGTGGTCATATAAGTCCGCAAATCCAACAGATAATCTCCCACATCATTGCTATATGAAATGAGATCTAAACGGGCCGAATCTCCATAATTGTAGAAAAATGGCACAGATGGTGGATTTAAATTAATCGTTTGACCCGCTGTGGCCACTACAGGATTTACCCAATAAACAGGTGTACTAATTCTTTGCCAGCTACTATCAAAGTGATTGAAATAATAAAAATTGTAGCCTATGTATTGATCAGAAAGCGAACTAACCGTTATTCTCACTCCATCCAAATCTACCGGATCAAGAAATTCTGAAATGTGATAGACACTATCTACAGTACAGGGATAAGGCATAGCCGTCTCGGCATAATACGATTTCCCATCCTGACTGAACTCAAAAATGTAACTTTCTCCGGGATTCCCCTGAAAGGGTGTTCTGGATCGATACCTTCCTTGATAATCATGGTCATACACTATATCCCCATCTTCAGTATGAACCACCAAATTAACATCCTCTAAAAAAACCGGAGGAGTTTCATCACCTAAATCCGAACTAAAATGAAACTCAAAATACTGTGTTTCAAAATTATCTGTAATAAAACCTTCAGCATTAATTACTTTATCCGACTCCGTTAATTCAACAGATATATTCTGTTCCGAGCAGGCACATAATACCACAAGCACTAAATATGTCAGATATCGTTTAATAAACTAAAGTTTAAAATTCAAATTTAAGTAAATCATGAATGGCGTATAATCAATGCTATTCAGGTTCAAAGTTCCTGGATCAACCGGACTCTGTTCTACATATACAACTGCCGGATTAAATCGACCATAAAAATTGGTAATATTTAAGGTTAAACTAACTCTGTCCTTTCTTCTTTTAACCCCAAAACGTCGAGTTAATGCTACATCCCAACGACTAAACGATCGTAATCTTTCTGCATTTCGATTGTCCGAATAAAGTGGGAAAGCTGTACCATCTATGGTAAATTGACCGTTAGGTAGCGTAATAGCCCTTCCTGAATGGAAGATAAAGTTGGTGCTGAGTTTCCACTTTTTGGAAAGGTTAAAAAACTGATTAATGGAAACATAATGCGGTGTTGAATTAAGCGTGTTATAAGGCTCATCCTTATTAATTCCTTTTACCTTTTGTTTTGCCAGGGTGTAGGCGTAAGAAAAGGCAATGGAATAGCGGGTGGACAGCTGATAATTAACCATAAATTCTGCTCCCAGAGCATTCATATGACCTGACAATAAATTGGATTCGATATCCATGGAAGAAGTAAAAATAGGAGAAGCATAATCCAACACATTTCGTACATGACGATGGTAGAGTGTCAATGACGTTTGAAAGGATTTTTCTTTGTGTACCCAACCCAGAGATGTTTGTATATTTCGCTCAGGCTTTAAATAAGCATTTGAGGTTGTCCAAAGTTCGATGGGTAAAAAGTAATTGACGTAATTAATGATGTGTGTGTGCTGACTGGTTAATCCAGATGAAAATTGGAAGAGGTTTTTATGATTGGCCTGATGCGAAATCAAGATGCGCGGATCAACAAAAACCATGGGGTCGTAGAACTTATTTTTTTCGTACACCACCGGAGTTAAAGTAAAATCGTCATTCAAATAAGCTGTACTATCCTGTGTCCCTATATGGAAAGAAAAAGGCACACGAACTCCACCTTCTACATTCCATTTATGATTCAACTGTTTTTCAAACGAAAAATACACCCCATTTTCGAAGGCATTTCGTTGCAGAAAAAGATCAGATGCCATTCCGGACTCCGTATTATTTAAGGTACGAATAGATGCCAATGAAAGCCCAAAATTAAATTTAAGACTGTTACTGTAAAAGTTGGTTATGTCGTAATTCAATCGATCACTGGCGACACTTTGTGAAAAGTTCTCATAGGTAATTGGCGACACAAAAGAATAACCATAATGGAACTCGCTGTGCGTTATGCTTAGGTTAGAAAAGGTTTTGTTGTTGATGATGTTATTCCATCTCAATCCTACAGCATCATTCCCCCAGCTATAAAAAGCAACCGAATCCCGCAAATTATCCTGACCGGTATAGAGGGTTAAGTAAATACGATTGTTGGAATTTAATTTGACGTTGACTTTTGCATTGATATCGAAAAAGGTTGGTAAGGTTAACTGCCGCTTTTGTAAAAAACGTCCGGCTATGGCCGGGAAAGTGGAACGACGAGCCGAAATGTAAAAGGAGGCTCTGTTTTTTACAATGGGTCCTTCCCAGTTTACTCGTGCACTAATAAAACCTAAACTACCCGAAAGGTGATGTCTTTTTAAATTCCCCTCTTTGGTGTGAACCTGCAAAACAGATGAATTTCGAGTTCCAAAGCGTACCGGGATGTGGTCTTTGTATAAAGTGGCCGACTTGAGAGCATCTGAATTGATAATGGAATAAAGTCCTAACAAGTGAGTAGGGTGGTAAATTGGAATTTCATCTAGCAAAATGAGGTTGTTCCCAGTTCCCGAACCTCTTACCTGATAACGAGCCCCTCCTCCTGAAGCGGGCTGTACTCCGGGAAACTGTTGCAAATATTTAAATACATCCAGTTCGCCATTGGCCGCCGGAACCTTCTTTAATTCCTTAGCTGAAATTTCAATTTTATCCAGATAAGGCAAATCTGTCTCCATTTCAATTTCCTTATTGACCGAATCGGCTAAAACCTCTACTGCTCTCAATAAAACGGTATCCTCATCCATCTTGAAATTCATGACCATGTCATCTTCCAATTGAAGTTCGTTGCTAATACGCAGCATACCTACCGAAGAAATATAGAAGGATGTTGGGCCCTTAGGAAGTTCAATGGAATAATAACCGTACGAATTGGTGATACAACCCACACCGTGCTCAGGGAAAGCCATTTTTGCTCCAATTAGCTCCTCTCCCGATTCAGAATCGCGAATATATCCGCTCAAAACGGCCGTTCCCGAACTAGATTGAACTTCGTAAATGGTAATTTGCTTTCCAATCTCTTTATACTGAATAGCCGTTTCGTGGAAAATGTCGTCCAAAATCTCGCTCAACGCTACATTTTCATAGCTTTTTGTGAGCTTTTTGGAAATGTGATGAATTTGGCGCGAGTTGTAGGAAAAAGGCTTTTTTGTTTCTTTTTCAATCAGTCTTAAGCACTTTTCAACCGAAGCTTTTTTGAAGGAAACTGAAATTCTTTGCTCCAATAAAGACTGAGCAAAAAGCGAAAAATATCCAATAAAAAAAACTGTCAGGAGTACAGCGCGCATAATTTATTTTAAACGAATCGTATCTTCACCATATTCGGCTTCCACACCACAAGTTAAAACAATTATTTCGATTAATTCCTTTACAGGACGTTGGTTAAACTCTCCTGAGAAAGGTACATCGCTTACTGATTTATTTTCGAGTGAAATATAATCGGAATAATAACCATTTAATTCCTCCACTACCTCGGCAAGAGGAGTTTCATCAAAAATAAAATTCCCCGTTTTCCAGGAAAGTACATTAGCATCATCTGACAATTGTGCTGCAGTTACCTTACTTTCTGATACTACAGACTCTTGTCCTGCTGTTAGCTCTACTTGGTCATGATCGTTTCGCACGGCCACTTTTCCACGCTCTACAAATACCTCTGTCGAATTTTCATTGACATCTACATTAAAAGCAGTCCCCAAAACCTCTACTTCACCAAATTCAGTTGAAATAACAAAAGGATGGGATGGGTCTTTTGCCACATCAAAATAGGCTTCTCCCTCCAAATTAATCGCTCTATTTGTCTCAAATTCTTTGTGGTATTCTAAAGTGGAATTAGCAGCAAGCCAAACAGTTGAACCATCAGGCAAATTAACCTGTTTTGCAACGTTCCCGTCATTTTCTACACTTACAAAATTGTTTCCGCTTAAAAACCATACGGCAGACATTCCTACCAACAAAACAGCACAAGCAGCGGCTGCATAACGAACAAACTTATTGAGTTGAAATACCTTCCCCTTCGTCGTTTCCTCTCCTTGCAATCGTGCTTCAATTTTATTCAAAGCCGCTTTACTGTCATATTCCTTATAAGAAAAATCTACCGTCTCACTCCACGCCATAGAAAGGATCTCATACTCTTCCTGATGATCTTCTTTCCATTGACTCACCACTGCCTCTTCCTGCGGATTACTCTCCCCGGCAAAGTGCTTGGATAATATGTCGTTAATGTCTTGCATTGTGTTCAAGTGTCGTTCACCTTTTCCTATCCCCCTACTCCAACATTAAAAAAATGAATAATACCAATAAATCTTTGTGACTTTTTAGTTTTTCCCTCAAATGTTTAAAGGCTCTTCCCATTTGATTCTCTACCGTTTTTGGGGAGATTCCCATGTGTTCGGCTATTTCTTTATAGCTCAACCCATCCAATTTGGACATGACAAACACTTCACGAGTTTTTTCTGGCAATTGTGCAATGGCCAAGTGTAAAATATCTTTCAAATTAGGATTTTCTTCTTCCTTATCTTCTTCAACCAAAACAGCTGTATGAATAGCCTCCGCCTCATACTTTCGTTTTACGGCAACCTTTCGTTGAAGATCAATACATTTAAATTTTACTGCCCGAATAAGATAATTATCCAACTTTGCCTCAATATCATCTTTATTAGGCTTGTTCCAAAAATCAACAAAGATGGTTTGAACAATATCTTCCGCCTCGGCATGATCTTTAACTATGGTAAAAGCATAATTACAAAGCGGGCTATAAAGTCTCTCAAATAATATGTTAAACTCCGAACGGGTCATTTAAATTTGAAGAAGAACAAAGCTAAGGAAATTATTTCATCTTCAATAAAATCGGTAGTTTAAGAACTAGTCGGGATTAAATGTTTGAAAAACAATATCTTTAAAAAGTAGGGGGATAAATCTAAACTCCCGACTTAAGTATGAAAAATCTTAACTAATGACACTATGAAAAGAGTATTCATTTTATCCTTGGGAATAGCCCTCATTGCAGTATCCTGCGCCAAGGACAACTCAGCTAATGTAAATCAAGATTCGATTTACTCTATTTATGAACTGTTTTACGATGAAGATGCCGATAAAACAACCGCCAGAGCTACTTTTAGATTTGGAGGACAAACCGGAACGCTTCTCGAACTAGACGCTCCTGCCGGAGTTACCTTTAATGGTGAAGAGCTACTTTGGAACGAATTAACGGGAGTACATAAAAAAGAATATACCGGTTTAACTACTAGCGGAAACTTTGTTTATACCGATTTGGATGAAAATGTTTTTACCAATGATATTGGAACAATTGATCCAATTGGTTTTCCTACAGAAGTTGATACCATCTCTATGTCTTCAGCTTTTGACTTTGCATGGACTGGAAATCCGGTAGGTCCAAATGAAACCATTACCTTAACAATAAATGGAACCACAGGAGGCAATGCTGAAATATTTACTACTATCTTAGAAGGTGGAACTTCATTGACCCTTGCAGCCAACAAACTGGATAATCTTGGGATTGGCGAAGCCACTTGTTATCTAAAACGAACCTATAACTTTTCGACGGTAAATGAAGGAACCTCGGAAGGTGGAAGAGTAGCCGTTTGGTATACCTTACAAAAGACCATTTATATCAAAGAATAAAAATTGAATTTGAGATAGTTAAGAGGTCTTCTCAAGTATACTTGGAATGACCTCTTTTTTATTGGTAATTGATTTTTAAGCCATTCCGGCACAATAGTTGTGGTAAAATGGTGTTTATTAAATCGGAGATCGCAAAAAATAATTTTAGTTGGAGTAGGGGATGTCTCCTTCCCTCCCGACATAAACAAAAAATGACATTTAAAATTAAGACTTATGAAAACAACACTTTTGAGTTCAGTCTTTCTTTCTTCACTTCTCCTTATGGTGTCATGTGGAAAAGAGCAGAACAACAAAGTAGAGGGCTATAAGCCAATCTACACGGATGCGAAAAATTTGGAAACTGTTGAAGTTACCAGTTCAGAAGCCTTGGAAAATCCAGGTAGAATCTACTTGTATGAAAATTACCTTTTGATCAACGATCAGGCAAAGGGAATTCACATTTATAACAACAGCAATCCTTCTAGTCCTACTCAGGTGTCTTTTATTTCCATTCCAGGAAATATGGATTTCTCAGTAAGACAAGGAATTTTGTATGCTGATAACATTACCGATATGGTAATTGTTGACATCTCTAATCCTGCTGCTCCGGTTTACCGTAACAGAATTAAAGATGTATTTCCTGTACAACAGTTCCCGGATGAGTTTGGAGACTTTGAGTGCGTAGATCCGGCAAAAGGAGTTGTAGTTGGATGGGAAAAGGCCATGTTGGATGATCCTAAATGTAGTAGATAATTAATGTACCATTAAAAAATTGATGAAAATGAAAAATTTGAAAAATTATATCCTTGGTGCATTTGCAATTGTTGCACTAATCAGCTGTGAGAAAGAGGAAATCAATGAAGACGCAGCAAACAACGGAACAAAAGAGTCGGTAAAAACCGGAATTGGTGGTTCAATGGCACAATTCACAATCATCGACGATTATTTGTATACAGTTGATTATAAAACCTTAAAAGTTTTCCATTTAGCCAATGCTGAAAATCCAACTTTATTGGAGACCATTGATATGGGAATTGGAATGGAAACTATTTTCCCTCAAGATGACAAATTATTTATTGGGGCTCAGGATGGAGTTCATATTTATGATGTGAGCAATCCTAGATCACCGGAAGAAGTTTCGACCTTTGAACACGTTACATCATGTGACCCAGTTATTGCCAACGAGCAATACGCATTTGCTACTTTAAGAGGAGGAACAGAATGTGGTGGAAACCTTTCTGAATTAGATATCCTGGATATTTCCAATTTATCTAACCCAACTGTTGTAGCAACTTCTGAATTACTAAATCCATACGGTTTAGGGTTCTCAAATACAGACGAAAACATCATTTATGTTTGTGATGGATACGCAGGTTTGAAAGCTTACGACATTAGTGACTTAAGTGATATTCAGGTGGTGATGGAAAACACGAATCTTGAAGCGGTAGACGTAATTCCTTCGGGAGACGACTTATTAGTTGTTTTAACGAAACAAGGAGTTTACCAATTTGATTCTTCAGATCCAATTAACTTGGTTGAAAGATCATTTATTCCTGTTCAGTAATTTGACAAGCTGAATTGAGAATGAAAAAGCTTGCGCTCATAGTAATTCTTTTCTCTTGCGGACTTTCATATTCGCAAGAGGAAAGTTTATCCTCTTTTGTGAAAGCAGATGAGAGTGAAAGCGCATCTTCGCAATGGAATTTTGCTGAGGCACGAAAGGTGATTAAATCAAATCCTTTTGATTTCTTTTCAGCAATTCCAACCATTGCGGCCGATTTTGAAGCAGGAGGGTTTGCAGCCGATCACATTAGTTTACAGGGTGGTATCGGTTTTATTCCTGACTTTCTTCAACCTTTTTCGGGACAGTATGGCGAAAACCTTTTAGATTTTATGAACGGTTATCGTTTACGTTTTGAACCTAAGTTTCGCATTTTTCCTTCAAAACGTCATTATCTGTCATCCGAATTTTCATTCCGACACCTCTTTATTCGTGACGAGGTAAGGGTTGGAATGGAGCCTAACGGAGACCCCTGGAATCCAACTTACGCTTATTTCATTGATCAGGATATGAAATTTCATCGGTTTAATTACCGAATGACAGTGAAGTATGGTTGGGATTTACAATTGGAAAACGGAATGGTATTTGACCTTTTCGCTGGAATTAGTCTCCGTTATAATACTGTAGTATCAAATTCTGAAGTTCCAGATGGAGGTGAACCGCAGGGAAGGTGGAACGCTTTAGAATGGACCTTAGAAGACGGACATCGTTTTTTCTATCCCATTCCAGTATTTGGTGTAAATATAGGCTACGCTATTAAAAAATAAATTGTTCGGTCAGAGAACAACATGGGGCTCCTGCTGGCGACGGTCATCAGGAGCTTCTTTTTTTTAGGATAATTCGTAAAGCTTCATGGATCGATAGCGAATCGAGCTTATCACGATTTTCTTCTACAAAGGCTTCAATCTCTAACGGAATTCGTTTAGAGTTTTCACGTAATATCCATCCAATAGCTTTATTAATGAAGAACTCATCGGTATGACAACAACTTAGTATGATGGAAAACAAGAAGTCTAAATCCGTTTTTTCCTTGGATTTTAACTGAAATAGAATCGCTGATCGGATTAGCCATTTATTACCCGAACCTAGCCAATCATTAATTCGTTTATCACGTTCTTCTGGAAAGGTTTCAAAATATAATCGGACCAATCGAGGAGCAACTACATCAACTGTATCCCACCAGGAGTTGGTTATAATTAACCATTCAAATAGCTCAATATCCCCTACTTCTAAATTCTTAGCCTTGAGATTTTTCTCTAAAAACTCCACCGCCATATGGTGAAATTCCCTTTCCTCCTTACAATACAGCTCTTTGCTGAGTTCAATCAAATCTGCTTTGGGAAGACTTTTTACCTGCAGAAAAATCTCCTTGGTGAGCTGCCGCCTATCACCCATTTTAATACCAAACAAATCAAACTTATCACGCATATAAGCTTTCATGCTTATCGCGAATTCTTTATTGGCATTTTCCTTGAAGATTTGCTCCAGTTCAAGAATGATCTTCTCCTTTTTTTCCATATCCTAATTTGACTGAAAAATATTAATCTTTTGAAAAACAGCCCATTTTATTTGGAATAATCAGATTTCATTCCATATATTTGTTGATATATCAATTATTGACAAAGTGAATCCTAAACTTGACGATGTTTACATATTTCAATTAGAGCGAACCATTCGGGCCATTAAACGCTATAAAAAGGTGAAAATGAAGGATACCGGATTGGATGTCACTTCGGACCAATGGGTTTTAATTAAACGTATTTCAGAAGTCCCGGGTATTAACCAAAAGGCTTTGGCCGAAGCTAGCTTTAAAGATCCAGCTTCGGTGACTCGAATTTTGGATTTATTAGAGAAAAAGGGACTGATAGAACGTCATGCTGTTGAAAACAATCGTCGGGAATATTCTTTACACCTCACCACAGAGGGAGAAAACTTAGTTCACAAGATGCTTCCAATCGCCATTGACATCAGAGCCCAGGGAGTTAAGGGAATTGCACAAGAGGACATGGATAAACTAAAAGAAATTTTACAAAAAATACACAATAACTTCGAATAATTTTTTGCTCAAATAATTGATATATCAATTATTGTTTTTTCAATTATGAAAAAGATTTTAATCGGTTTAATTATGCTCAGTTCTATTTCGGCTTACACTTTCGTTAAAAACGGGATGGAGATTCGTTGGAAGTTTTTATCCAATAAGCAATTAGAGATTCGACTTTCTGCACCTACAAATGGATGGCTGGCTATTGGCTTTAACACTAAAAGTGGATTAAAAGGTACGAATCTCATTATGGCAGCGATTAAAAACGGAGAGGTTGAAATAGAAGACCATTATATCATCGCTGCAGGGGATCATCAAAAAGTAGAAGATTTAGGCGGGAAAAATCACCTCCTTGAGTTCAGTGGGACAGAAAGTTTAACAGAAACGAAAATCATATTCACCCTCAACACCCAAGCCGATAATCATCACCATCAGCTTAAAGCTGGACATGAATATTTTATTCTACTCGCCTATAGCCGCTCTGATGATTTTGATCATCATTCTACCATGCGAACGGAGGTGAAATTAAAATTGTAATAACGGACATGATTGTCCACAAATCATATCAAAATGAATCAACTTAAATTAAAATCAACTTTTATTGGAATGTTAGCTTTAGCCGGATTCGGACTTATTTCGGCCACAACCGAAGACAAAAAGGAAATCAAAAAAATTGAAGAGACCATTCAGGAATTTGTTGCCACTGCCGATGCACAAGATGCTGATAAAATGAATGAAATTCTGGATCCCAATTTTTCCTCAGTAGCCAATCAGTTGTTTGGATCAGAAACGACATCCATCACTTCTCGCGACACTTATATTCAAATGCTGCGGGATAAAAAAATAGGTGGAGACAAGAGAACCGTAGAAGTATTAAGTGTTGATGTCAACGGAAACAATGCTTACGCCAAAGCTATTTTTGACGGTAGTAAACTTAAATTCACCACTTACATCTTCTTAGCCAAAGACAAAAACGGAATTTGGAGAATCGTTACCGACTACCCTAGCATTGAAATGAAGGGATAATAAAAAGAAAACAATCAAAAAGGAGGAACCTAGTCAGTTCCTCCTTTTGTTTATAAACTAAGTAGTATAATTTCTTAATTCCTTGCCGAAACTTTAAACTCTCCTTTCTCCAGGAGCATAAAAAACTTACGATCTGCCTCTCGTTCAAATTCCACTTCCGAATCCATCAATTCCATACCCATTTGCCAGGAAGAAAATAAAAAGGAAATGGTATCCACACAAGGTTTCATATAGGCATATTGATAACCATGATCTTGCACCAAACCAGTTTCTTCCTCACTTAAATCATCAAAATAAGTGGTCAATTCAGGATAAGGAATTTCTTCCCCTCTCTCCCAACGATTAGTCTCCTTATTTAATTCAAGAAACTCAAAGCGTTGAAAGTTTTTACCCGATTGCATGAGGTAGGCATATACTTTCTTTTTCTGCTTGATCAATTTAAACTCCAAAGAAGTATAGCATTCCTGATTATCGATCAACAAATAATTACAACTTTCGTCGACCTCATAGCGATGCCATTCATCCTCTTCTGCATCTCCCAAAATGAGTTCCTGAGTAAATACATGGTCGTAACAAAAGTCCTCACCAATCATCTCCGGATTGAGCAAAAAGAATTTTTTCACAACCTCTGGCTGTCCTTTTAGCGAATAGCCTTCATCTACATGTTCAAACTCCATGATAGAGCCTGTGATTGGTTCCTCTTCTTCTCCTCCACAACTCAGTAAAAGAAGGCCAGTCCCAATTAAAAAAGGTAGCCTTTTCATGAATGAATTATTTGATTACGCCCAACTCTTTTCCTACTTTTTCAAAAGCTGCAATAGCTCTATCCAAATGCTCTTTAGTATGGGCAGCAGAAAGCTGAACTCTGATTCGAGCCAACTCTTTTGGCACTACCGGATAAAAGAATCCGATGGCATAAATTCCTTCTTCCAATAACTTATTAGCAAACTCCTGAGAGAGTTTAGCATCGTATAACATTACCGGAACAATGGCGGAATCGCCATCTCTGATTTCCAATCCAATTTTGCGAATTCCTTCTTTGAAGTAATTCACATTATCTTCTAATTTATCTCTGAGCTCAGTGTTTGAACTTAATAGATCAAAAACAGCAATTGAAGCACCTACAATAGCAGGAGCCAATGAATTAGAGAACAAATAAGGACGTGAACGCTGACGTAACATGTCAATGATTTCTTTTTTACCAGAAGTAAATCCTCCCATAGCACCTCCAAGGGCTTTCCCTAAAGTTGAAGTAATGATATCAACACGTCCCATAACACCATTATGTTCATGTGTTCCTCTACCTGTCTTTCCAATAAATCCGGTAGCGTGAGAATCATCAACCATTACCAAAGCATCATATTTCTCAGCCAAATCACAGATTTGATCCAATTTAGCCACGTAACCGTCCATTGAGAAAACTCCGTCCGTTACAATGATTCTATTTCTATGCTTTTGGGCCTCTTTTAGTTTTTCTTCCAATTCGGCCATGTCCGAATTCTTATAACGGTATCTAGCCGCTTTACACAAACGTACTCCATCAATGATAGAAGCATGATTTAACTCATCTGAAATAATTGCATCTTCTGCTGTGAAAAGCGGTTCAAAAACTCCACCATTTGCATCAAATGCTGCTGCGTATAAGATGGTATCTTCCATCCCCAAAAAGTCAGCAATTTTTTTCTCTAGGGTTTTATGAATATCCTGCGTTCCACAAATAAAACGTACTGATGACATACCATATCCGTGCGAATCCAATGTCTTTTTGGCACCCTCAATTACAGCAGGGTGCGACGAAAGACCAAGGTAGTTATTGGCACACATAATTACTACATCCTCACCAGTGCTAACCTTTACTTCAGCCCCCTGTGGAGTTGTAATAATTCGTTCGTTTTTATATAATCCGGCATCTTCAATTGCCGCTAATTCATCCTGCAGTTGTTTTTCTAATTTCCCTATCATAATTTCAAGCTGTGTAACTTAGCTCACAAATATAGTGATTCAAATGAACTAATTTTGTTGGTATAAACGATTGGAAGGCCATGATGAGAGTTGCGTTATTATTACTTTTTACCACTTTAGGTTTAAGTGGATTTTCACAAAATACTGAACCGACTTATTGGGAGGTTTTCCAACAGTCGTTTGGAGGATATGCGTCTCATGTTTGGCGGGAAATCACTTTTCAGACGGAGCCCGTTTACGTCAATTATTTTTGGTTGCTGATTGTTTTATCATTAGCCGTTTGGTTATTAGAAATAGCATTTCCGTGGCGAAAAAATCAAGCCGTTATTCGTAAAGATTTTTGGTTGGACGCCTTTTACATGTTCTTTAACTTTTACATTTTCACCTTTATGATTACGGGCTTTTATGCCCTTATTGGCTTGATTGCAACTAAAGTCGGATATACAACAGATGCCATTGCAATTATCAATGTAAAAGAAATGCCCAAATGGCTGGGACTTTTAATCTTCTTTATTTTAAATGATTTTGTTCAGTGGTTCACGCATGTCCTACTACATCGTTATAACTTTCTGTGGCGATTTCACAAGGTGCATCATTCTGTGGAGCAAATGGGCTTTGCGGCACACCTTCGTTACCACTGGATGGAGAACATTTTGTACAAACCCCTAAAAACCTTAGTTGTGTTGTTATTGGTTGGAGGAGAGCCTGCTGATGCTTTTGTCATCCACTTTTTAGCCATTACCATTGGGCATTTAAATCACGCCAATTTAGGATGGGATTACGGTCCGTTAAAATATATTCTTAACAACCCTAAAATGCACATTTGGCACCATGCACATGACATGCCTGAGGGAAAAAAATATGGTATCAACTTTGGAATTTCCCTGAGTATTTGGGACTATATTTTCCGTACAAATTACATCCCGTCTGACGGACGGGATATTCAATTAGGATTTCCTGGATTAAAGAAGTTTCCAAAAGACTTTTTCGGTCAGTTGATTTATGGATTCCGCAAGAAAGAAGCGGATGAGGTTTCGGATTAATTTCCCAAAAGAAACTGAAAGTGCTTCGCCCTACTGCCAGGCAGATGATAATCATATTTAAATAGTCAAAATTGGTCCGTTTAAAGAATTCCCAAAACAACAAAACAAACAAAAAGACCATTCCTCCAAACAGGATGGATGTAAAGACGACTGGACCTAAAAATCCTCCTCCTACTCCTCTTTCCCGCACCGCCTTTGCCGCAAAAGCAATTAGTAAGGCTACCAACATAGCCGTAAGATCAACAGCCGTAAATTCAAGAAAAACGTAATGCCAATAAAACTGATCCACCATTAAAGCATAAGCCACCAATAATGCAATGGGCAAGAGCATCCAAAAAATGGCCAGAAAGTACGATTTAGGTTTTACATAAATGGATGCCAAAACAGTTTGATAAACGGCCAATACTATTCCGCCAGAAAAGATTAAATAACGAAACAACTTGTCATCAAACCCTACCATACAGCCGTATACTGCATAACCAATTAAGGGAATGTAATGCAATAACCAACTGTGTATTCGTTCTGCCATTGCACCAAGATAAAATAATAATTACTACAAGAATTAGAAAGGTCAAGAAGAATCTAAACTACCTTTCTCTCACTTAAGTCGATGATTTTACAGTTTAGGCTCGGGCCACTGGCACAGAATCAGTTGCTTCAACCGCCATACGCTCAAGTTCCTTCGTCCGAATAGGGTCAGAATGTTCAAGAAAGTTATGAGGATCTATGGTTTTAGAACGTTTTCTTAATCGTTCCATTTTTTCTTTCAACCAATCTGGCCATTCGCTTTCATCTTCGGCGCTATAAATACGAATAGTTTCTTCGCTTTGAGGTTTAAGCAGATCTGACGGTTCGCATTTTAGAATTTCGGCAGCGGTCATAATTCCCGAATTCATAGCTCCGGCAACACCATGAGCCAAAGTACTGGAACCACACAAAAACAAATCTTTAATTTCTGATTTGGCCGAATAAGATCCCGGACCAATTTGTTTTAGTTTTTTCTCAATTCCATATACATTTCCTTTAGTGGCATTGATATAATGACGGTTCGTATTAGGTGTTCCAAGCTCCATTTGAACCACCTTATCACGCACTCCCGGAATTAAATCTTCCAGATTATTTAAAAACATGTGGGAGACTTTTTCCTTGAAAGCAGCATATTCTTCATCACCTGTCTTTTTACCTTTTAGTTCATCAAATAAATGATTATCGATGAAGGTGATGATCTCAAAATTATAGTATCGTTTATCCTGATGTGAAGGGTCTTTGAGTGTTGAACAACTGATGAACAACCCTCTGAATTTTTCTGCTTTCGTGATGTCCTCCAACGACTCAAAGGTCATCATTCCATTAATTTCATTTGTTGCAGCAATCCAGTAATTCCCGGAATCAATTCCAGCCGATCTGACATCCATTTCAACCGTCAAAAAGGCCATTAAAGAAGAAACCGAATAGGTTGTATTGTCTAACTTTTTCTGCAACTTTTTAGATAATCGATCCTTGTCCAGTAAACGGGTATAAGTAACGTGCGGATCGGCATTAGAAACGATTTGATTGGCAAATAGCATCTCGCCACTTTCTAACTGCACTCCATATGCACACCCATCTTTCGTTAAAATCCGACGAACCGACTCCTTTGTTCTGATTTCTGCTCCATGCTTTTTAAGGACATTGGTCATTGCCTTTACCAAAGCTGATCCTCCTCCCATTGGAAAATAACCACCTTTGTTGTAATGTCCCATTACCCCGCAATGGTAGGCAAAACTGGCCTCATTTGGATAGACACCATGATCACCACATTGTATGTTTAAAATTGCTTGAAGATCTTTGTCCTTAATGTATTTACTAACGACAGATTCTAAGGTTTTTAAACCAAATCGTATTAATGTTCTGGAACGTGCTAAAGCGCCAATTTTTCCTTTTAAACTTCTATTGGCAGCAAGTTCATTTAATTGTGTTTGTGTTTTCCAAACTACCGAAAGGTATTTTTCAATTCCCTTTTCTTCATGAGGGAATTGTTCAATTAACTTCTGTTTAAATTCTGCCGGATCAGAAGGGTAATCAAAATGGACATTCCCCACTCGCGCATGCTCAAAACCCTGCTCTACCATTTTAAAAAATACCATATCCTTGGCCACATCTAAACCTTCAAGCATCTTCCGAAAAGGCTCTCCTTCGTCCAATTGTCCTACATAATGTAGACCAGGACTAAACTGTTGTCCGTTGAGGAGGAAGCTATGACACCATCCTCCGGGAACATAGTGTTGTTCGAGAATTAAAACGCTTTTTCCTTCTTTAGCAAGGCAAATTCCGGCAGATAAACCTCCGGCACCAGAACCTATGATAATGATGTCATAGGGATCTTTAATACGATTGTCTTTCATTTAAATACAGTTCGATCAGTAGTTAAAAAGAACAAATGAGATAAGACAATGTTCATAGGGTGAATGTAGAACACTCACTTTTCTGTTATTTCTTTATCTGGGATTCTAAATATGTTCGGTCAGAAGAACGCAATAAAATCCGTCATTTATTCACCGTGATTTATGTGCGCGTTTGTTTTGGGTTAGGACATAAAATACAGATAGGAGCAAAATACTTATTTTTAGTCGTTTATGCCAGCATTTAGCCTAAAAATGTACGTTTTGGTCATTTTGGGAAACAAAAAAAGCAGACCTTTTAATTGATCTGCTTTTTTAAATATGATTGAAAAAATTATTACTCTTTCACCAATCCAATCAAAGTATCACCTTCCTCAAGATCAGCTAAAAGGTTGGATTCTTTGTCGAGTGAATCAAAACCAATTTCCAGCGCTAATACTTCATTTTTGATGTATTCCTGATTTGATTCAATGGCCGATTTAATTAAATCGTTTGTATCAAACGTCAATTTGATTTTATCCATTACATCCAATCCTGATTCCTTACGGTAATTTTGGATACGGTTAATCAATTCACGTGCAATTCCTTCACTTTTTAATTCATCATTCAATGTAATGTCCAAAGCAACAGTAATTGCACCTTCTGAAGCTACTAACCAGCCTGGAATGTCATCAGTTGAAATTTCAAAATCATCAGCTGTTAATTCGACAGATGTTCCATCAATTTCACCAGTCCATCCACCATTGGCCTCAACAGCTGTAATTTCAGCATTACCCCATTGGTTCACCATTCCGGCAATAGCCTTCATTTGTTTACCATAACGTGGGCCAATTGTTTTGAAGTTTGGCTTAATCTTTTTGGTCAACACCCCTTCGGTATCCGTCAATAGTTCAATTTCCTTAATATTGACCTCCGACAAAATGATGTCTTTTACATCCTCTAATCGACGAGCAAAATCTTGATTTAAAACCGGAACCATGATTCGTTGAAGTGGCTGACGAACTTTAATCTGCTCTCGTTTTCTCAAACTCAATACCATAGAAGAAACCTTTTGAGCAATGCTCATTTTCTCTTCTAAGTCCAAATCAATTTCCTCTTCTCTCACCTCTGGCCAATTAGCTAAGTGTACTGACTCAGCATCGTGCTTTTGACAAACCTGATTTAAATCCTGAAACAACTGATCCAAATAAAAAGGAGCAATTGGCGAACCTAAAATAGACACCGTTTCTAAACATCTATATAAGGTTTGATAAGCCGAGATTTTATCCTCGGAATAGTCTCCTTTCCAGAAACGTCTTCTACATAAACGAACATACCAATTAGACAACTCATCTGTCACAAATGATTGCACCAATCGTCCAGCTTTAGTTGGTTCATACTCTTCAAAAGCCTCTCCAACGTTTTTGATCAGTGTATTGAGTTTAGATAAAATCCAACGATCAATCTCTGGTCGCTTAGCGTATTCTACCTCATCTTCCTGATAAGAGAATCCATCTAAATTAGCATACAGTGCCATGAAAGAGTAAGTATTGTAAAGTGTTCCAAAGAACTTACGTTGTACTTCTACAATTCCCTCTTCATCAAATTTCAAATTATCCCATGGCTGAGCATTGGTAATCATATACCAACGCGTTGGATCAGCTCCATATTTTTTCAAAGTCTCAAACGGATCAACAGCATTCCCTAATCGCTTGGACATTTTTTGACCGTTTTTGTCTAATACCAATCCATTAGAGACACAATTTTTGTAGGATACCTTATCAAATACTAAAGTTGAGATAGCATGTAAAGTATAAAACCATCCACGAGTTTGATCTACTCCTTCAGCGATATAATCGTTTGGATAGTATTTTTCCTCATCAATTAGTTCTTTATTCTCAAACGGATAATGCAATTGTGCAAAAGGTGCCGAACCTGAATCAAACCAAACGTCGATCAAATCAGCTTCTCGTTTCATTGGTTTTCCAGACGGAGAAACTAAAGTAATATTGTCTACATAGTTTTTATGCAGATCGACCTTTTCGTAGTTCTCTTTAGAGAAATCTCCCGGAACAAAATCAGCCAATGGATTGGAGTCCATCAAACCAGCGTCAACTGCCTTTTGAGCTTCGTTTTTCAACTGCTCAACCGATGAAATACAAATTTGTTCCGTACCATCCTCAGAGGTCCAAACCGGAATCGGAATTCCCCAATATCTTGAACGGGAAAGGTTCCAATCATTCGCATTCTCCAACCAGTTTCCAAAACGACCTTCTCCGGTTGATTTTGGTTTCCAGTTAATGGTTTTATTCAACTCTACCATTCGCTCTCGCTTCTCTGTGACCTTAATGAACCATGAGTCTAACGGATAGTATAAAATTGGTTTATCTGTTCTCCAGCAATGTGGGTAGGAGTGAACGTATTTTTCGATTTTAAAAGCTTTATTTTCGATTTTGAGTTTGAGGGTGATTCGATCATCCACACTCATATAAGCCTTTAAATCGGCAATGATATCTTTTAAATTTTCTCTTTGACGAGCCAATTCAACTTCTTCTTCTCCTTCTTCAAGGTATTCAGCCTTAACATACTCTCCACCCAGTCCAAAAATGGGATCGTTCATTTCAGAACGGAAACGTCCTTGTAAGTCCACCAATGGAACCGGATTTTCATTTTCGTCTAAGATGAGCATGCCGGGTACACCTGCTTGTTTTGCAACAAAGGCATCATCCGCACCAAAAGTTGGAGCTGTGTGCACAATTCCAGTACCATCCTCCGTAGTAACAAAGTCTCCCGGAATAACCACAAATGCTTTATCAGCATCCTGATAAGGTTGAACGTAAGGCAATAATTGCTCGTATTGAACACCTGTTAAATCGGCTCCCTTACATTCTCCCAAAATCAAATAAGGAATCTTTTTATCCCCTTTTTGATAAGTCAATTCATTGGCATTCTCAACAGCCGTGTACTTCCCAGAAAACTGTTTTCCTACCAAATTTTTGGCTACAACGACCTGAATTGGTTCGTGTGTATATTGATTAAAAGACTGAACCAAACAATAGTCAATTTTTGGTCCAACCGTTAAAGCTGTATTTGATGGTAAAGTCCATGGAGTGGTTGTCCAGGCCAATAGATGAAAATGATCACTTTCGGCTACTCCAAAGCAATTAGCCAATTGACTTTTTGAAGCATCTTTTACTTTAAACTGAGCCACACAGGTAGTATCTTTTACATCACGATAGCAACCTGGCTGATTAATTTCATGCGAAGAAAGTCCTGTACCGGCTTTTGGTGAATAAGGCTGTATGGTGTATCCTTTATACATCAAATCCTTATCATAGATTTGCCCCAATAACCACCAAACCGTTTCCATGTATTTAGACTCATAGGTGATATATGGATTGTCCATGTCCACCCAATACCCCATTTTCATGGTAAGGTCATTCCAGATATCAGTATATCGCATCACTGCTTCACGACACGCTTTGTTGTAATCGTCCACCGAGATTTTAGTGCCAATATCTTCTTTTGTAATACCTAATTCCTTCTCTACTTTCAACTCCACTGGTAAACCATGTGTGTCCCAACCAGCTTTACGCTTAACCTGAAATCCACTTAAAGTTTTATAACGGCAAAAAATATCCTTAATGGTTCGGGCCATCACGTGATGAATTCCCGGTAAACCATTTGCAGAAGGCGGTCCTTCGGTAAAAACAAAAGCATCTTTGCCTTCACGACTTTCTATACTTTTTTGAAAGATTTGATTGTCTTCCCAATCTTTCAAAACTTTTTCGGCGACATTAGGTAAATTGAGGCCTTGATATTCAGGATATTTATTACTCATTTTCTTCACTCAAATTGAGGGTGCAAAAGTAATAATAATAACGCTTTTATCAGTCCTTAAGCTGGTTTGAATATAGATTGTTTCCTTCCAAGCTCAACCAGAAATAGCATGAACGTACTTGATCATAAGCAAAATTGAAGGCATTTTTAGCCGCTCCTGCATAAGTAGTATCCTTATAACGGATGTTCCCATTCTTGTATGAATAAACAAATTGGGTTCCGTCGTAATCACCGTAAGCCTTACGCCATCGGGGATCTTCTTCACCTTCTTCTTTCGACACAAAATCCAAAGTTACCTT
>JAKSBJ010000150.1 GCA_022361195.1 Flavobacteriales bacterium | reverse complement strand
GATCATGCTGGTGATCACGGCGCCGAAACTGGCGGGCATGGTCCTGGCCGGTGTGCCGCTGGTGATCGTGCCGATCATCGTTTTTGGCCGCAAGCTGAAACGCCTGTCCAAGCTGAACCAGGACCGGGTGGCCGATATCAATGACCGCGCCGGAGAAAGTCTGGGTGCGGTGCAGATCGTACAATCCTTCACTCAGGAAGCCCTGGAAAAGCAGCGCTTCGCCACCGCCGTATCCGATACCTTCGATATTGCCCGCAAACGCATCTCCGTCCGTGCCTGGATGACGGCGCTGGTCATTCTGCTGATTTTCGGCGGTATTGACGTGGTGCTGTGGATTGGTGCCAAGGATGTGGCGTCCGGTGGCATGACCGGCGGCGAATTGTCGGCGTTTGTGTTCTACGCCATTGTCGTGGCGGGCGCGGCGGGCGCGTTGTCGGAAATGTGGGGTGACTTGCAACGGGCGGCGGGCGCCACCGAACGGCTGGTCGACCTGACCGAGGTCACGTCGGAAATTCTGGCGCCGGATCAACCGGCGGCCTTTTCACCGGATGCGGCAGGGGCCATTTCTTTCCAGGGCGTCAAATTCCGTTATCCCACACGGCCTGAAGTGCTGGCGCTGGACGGGCTGGATCTGGATATCCGACCCGGCGAAACCGTGGCGCTGGTGGGACCGTCCGGCGCTGGTAAATCCACCGTGTTCCAGCTGTTGCAGCGTTTCTATGACGCCGAGGCGGGCAGGGTCCTGCTGGACGATGTCGACATTTCCGATGTGGAACCCCAGACATTGCGCCGCCGTTTCGGCGCCGTGCATCAGGACCCGGTGATGTTTGGCACGACGGCAATGGAAAACATCCGTTATGGCCGCCCGGATGCCAGCGACGATGAAGTACGCGCCGCTGCTGCCGCTGCCGGTGCCGCCGAATTCCTGGACCGCCTGCCCGATGGGTACCAGACGGAGCTGGGTGAGCGGGGCCAGCGCCTGTCCGGTGGTCAGCGCCAGCGCATCGCCATCGCCCGCGCCATTCTGCGCGACCCGCAGATCCTCCTGCTGGACGAAGCCACCTCGGCACTGGATGCCGAAAGCGAAGCTGCGGTGCAAAATGCGGTGGAGGCGCTCAGCGAAGGGCGCACGACACTTGTCGTCGCGCACCGCCTGGCGACGGTGAAAAAGGCCGACCGGATTATCGTTTTCGATGGCGGTCGCATCGTGGCCACCGGCTCGCATGACGCTCTGGTCGCCGAGGGGGGCTTGTATGAACGCCTCGCGCGTCTGCAATTTGCCACTGGGCTGGCGGCGGAATAGGGAAACCGGGCCGCGCTTTCCCCGTTGCAAGTCAGACGGTTTCCG
>JAKSBJ010000342.1 GCA_022361195.1 Flavobacteriales bacterium | reverse complement strand
TGAAGCAAATATAGAACAAATTTTAGTTTGTTACTATGTTTATAGTAATAAAACTATTTTTATAGTAATTGAGTATGAAGAATGCTGAAGGTAAAGGGTTTGTTCTTGCTACTGATGGCTTTTGGGGAATGGTTTACCTATTGTGTTATGTGCAGTTTTTATCTCTACTTTTCTTTAAGTTTTTCGAAGTGTAGCACTCTTGTTTCTGTATTAATGGTCATTCTGGCAGATTCATCTAGCGTACAGAACGCCATAGTTATTTCAACCGAGGAGGTTGTACCGCAGTATGCCGATGGCCCTTGTTTTCCAATGTCATTTATGAATTGATCAAAGCATTCTTCCTCGAAATGGAGTTCGGTAACCTCCAATGCATTCTCATTCTCTTTTGTTGGATTATCCACTTCGATATAACATTCAGGAAGCGGAATTTCCAGAAGTCCTTCTATTTTCTTTTTAGAGTCATTGGATGCACATGATGTAAATATGCTGATGAAAAGAAAACAGATTAATAGAAATTTCATTTGTCAAATCGTAATTGAAGCTAACGGTTCGGCGCTAGGCGTTTGTGCCGCTTCTCGAATATAACCTTTTTCGGCATAACGCTTAGGGTATGTTATGTACTTCATTAAACAGCCTTAAGAAGTTAGACGAATTTCCCATTCGTCTTCTCCATCAAAAGCTGTAATAATAAAATCATCTGGATTGCCTTTTGATTCAATTTCAAACCCTTTTAAATCCTTTATCATTTCAAATTCATAATTGCTGAACTTGAAGAAGTACAATGGCATAGATTTGATGTCATCATTAGTTCCATTTGGCTCAATTCTTTGAACAAAAATCCCATCACTTCTTTCAACTTTGAAATTGGTGAAGAACCCATTAAAAAATTCAAGCTTCGGTTCAGTATCAAAAATCAATGGAGCAAGAGGATCAAAATATTTAATTAAGTATTCTGGGATTTCATCATTCGTTGTCCAATGATATTTGAGATTTAAATCTGTATTAGTCTGAACTTTTGTCCAATATGGTGTGTTATTGTTGCCACCTTTGGGTGAAAATAAATTGTACACAATACCTAAGAACCAGAAAAAAATAAAGATTGGAACCAATACAATACCGAGTAGGATCAGCAAGATGAAAATAACGATTCCAGGCAGAGTGGTGCTGTCTTGATCTTTTACTTTGCTGATATAAATATTTAATCCCTTCAATCTTTTTAAGGCTGTTTATCCAGTTTGGGTGATACCTACTTTGGGCATCTCTCGAATGTGGTGCGTCCAAACCTTCATTGTATATAACGTTCTGGCTAAACTGCGTTTTAAAGCAGTTTAGGTTTTGTTGTGGTTTCGTTTTTATTCAATTATTATATTAGTTCCCCTAGTATGTTTTGATCTGTGTTTTCAGATTTCAATAGTCTGTATTCAAACATTCTTTCATTTCGTATCTGTTTAAATTCGTTAATCGAAAAAGTGAAAGCCTGATTTTTAAAAATACAAGGCAATTTATCTAATCTCTTCTTTATCTCTTTTCTTTTAAAATCCTTCGGAATTTTCCATTCTACTCCGCCTTCAAGTTCAATTTTAACATATGTTAGTCCAAGTTTGTCCAAAACTTCTAAAGTAGCTCTACAATCATTAATCTTTTCAATTAATAGGTCGTACCTACCACCTCTCAAACCAATTTTAAAGCCATACATCCATGTTTCTAGGTCAAGAGCACTTCCTGGCTGCATGAATTCATTTGAATTTTTGTCTACAATTAGTCCATTATATGCTCCCACTAATATATTATTAGGATTGGGGGGGAATTCTTTAAAAGGGACATACCAAACAGTTTCTCTTTCGATGATATTTGCTGAGTCAACTACAAAGTTATTGTATACTCCACTTTCACGAATGAAAGACTCTGTAATCGATATTGCTTCCTTTTTATCTGTCATTTTCTTAATGCACCACAACGTTACAATAAAGTTAGCGTTTTGGGGCGTCTAGGTTGAGCCGAGATGAACTTTATTGACTTGTTATGTGCTGTTCAACTACATCTTGCCGAATTATTTCCTCTCCAAATACACAATCCAATCTAGGGATTTGAAGGATTAAATGTTCGTCTAACTCAATATCCTGAATAGTGAACGAGTTAGCAGGAGATGCATAAAGTCTGTATCCTTGATTTTCAGGTGCCTCATGATCAACCTTAAAATCATAGGTGAAAAGCCCAATTTCAGCGAACTCATCCAGTGAACTTTGAGCTGGTTTGGCAAGGATTTGTTCTGATGATTTCCATGGAATTCGACAATCGAAGTAATTGTAAATCTCATTATAATCTTCCAATGATGTTAGCACCATACTTGGCACCTTTGCAGGCATGTAGGAAACGAATAGGGCAAGATTATTATCTCGGTCAGCTGCAACCCATTCGAGCTCATAGACTAAATTATTTCCACTGATTGAATCCCAAGTTTCCTGGTCTAACATGATAGCATCATAACGTTTGGCTAAAGCTAGTGATTTGTTGCTTGCGCAGCAAGTACAAAACACGTGCGAAAGTGTGCTGGACAAAACCCCGGGCTTTGGCTGTCCACCGAGTTAGGCCAAACCAGAACTTTGGACAAGCAAATGGGAGCAAGTGCGGCGGCCAAGGGTGGACGCTTAGCTTTAGCTACTATGTTAGCTACAGTTTTTCAATTACCACTGACTTTGCAATTTGCTCAAAAGATTCAAGGTAGCTGCCAGTTTCTGATCCCATATAGGTTAAAGTTCCGCTAATTGTTGTTGAATCAATGATGCCAGTTACCTGAAGTGAAGTAAAGTACTTTCCGTTTTTCTGTGGTGAACTACTTCCGATAAGCCCTATTTCGATTCCATTTGTGAAGAATGTTTCATAAATCTCTGGTTCAGAAAATTCATTTTTAGTGGCCTTCATAGTCGCACGTCTGGCATCATAAAGGAATTCAAGGTATTGTCGTGTAGAAGTAATCCAATCAATTTTTTGTTTCTGATATACGGTCAGATTCAATAATGAGTCGTTGCTGTAATCATAAAGGAAAATCAAAGTGTCTTCATTGTAATATTTTGAATTGGAGAGTCGATATCCTGAATTGTGTAAAGGAGTACACATGTCGAATTCAAACAATTGATAACTGGTATCGAACATTCCATAATCATTGAAAAGAATGCGCAGTTTTAGATCTTGAAAATTTAAAGTGTCAGTGAATACATCTTTTTTGGTTTCACTTTCAATCTCTTCCTCTTTTGTGCAAGAATTGATAAACCCGAGTAATAGTATGAAAACTAGGAGTCTGCTCATTTTGAGTTAGAATTCAATTACTCCTAATAAGTAACACCGTAATTGTAGCTAACGTTTGAGTAAAATTAGGTATTGATGCCGAGCTGCGCAAGCAGTGAATTTTACTTTCTTGTTATGGCTCGTTTTCTACGGTGTATCTGAATTCAAAGCTTCTTCCTGTGATAACTTCATCTCCGCTTGGAAAGCTAGATTCCGTGAAGTATAGAAGAATGTGGAGATAATTGCCAGAGTTCATTTTCCAAACCTGGAAGTTTGCAATTCCGCCGTTAAGATCATTTACATAGTCTTTTGTACAACTAAATGATATGGGAATACGATCCCGTTTGAAAAGAACCAAGTCTTTAAATTTTAATTCTAGTGATACATAAAACTCTCTGGTTTCATAATTTTCAAATTCCGTAGGAATTCTCTTTTCATCAAATATTTGATAGTCCAAGGAGATGCCATATTCTTCATGATTTAGGATATTTATCCCTAGTTGCGTGAGATTAAACCTACTTCTAATACTATCAGGTAGGTTTTCCAAATTCATAATTGAATTTTCACTTTGAATTGTGATTCTCTCAATTAGTTCAGTTTCATAGCTGGATTTTTTCCTCTCATGTACATCAAATA
>JAKSBJ010000154.1 GCA_022361195.1 Flavobacteriales bacterium | reverse complement strand
CTGCGCATCATGGATGCGCTGTCCCTGTCGCAGCGCGATCAGCTGGAATACCGGCTGGTGGATGCGGTCAGCGAGTTGCTGGACGGGTTTGATGAAACCGGCGGCAGCACCAGAAAGCCTGCAACCCTGCCGATCACGAAGCCGTTTCTGCAATTCATCGAAACCTGTTTCCGCTGGCAGGATGACAGTACCCGGTTCAACGACCGGTATGGCTGGCAGGCCGACCGCATCCTGACAACGCTGAGTGTTCTCGACACCCGTCGGGAGGCGAAGAAATCGGTGCCCGACAATGTCCGGGTACCCTGGATCATGCGGGCATATGTCAACATCCCGTTACTGACGTGGTTGCAGCAGGCCCTGCTGGACGGTTCCCTGCCTGCTGGTGGCGTGATCCTTGGGGTCATGATCTGGGTGGCGTGGCGGGATTACGGAAAATTCCTCGCCCCCGGTCATGAATTCGTTCTGCGACGGCCACGGGTGTGGGTGCACTGTGCCATCACCGGTATTTTCCTGCTGGGGATGATCCCGGCAACGCTGGAGGGATTGTTCCCCCCCGATATCGAAACCCTGCCCGCCGGGCAGGAAAAAACCGTGGCGTCCGATGCGGAGCCATCTTTCTATACCTGCATGGCCATAGGGCGGAAGCGTGGCGCAGTTTTGCAGCCCACCCGGGATGACCGTCTGTTCGAAAACGTGCTCAGGATGTCGCAGATACTGAACAAGGATGAATCGGCGACGGATCAGGATACGCTGCGGGCCATTGCAGCCGCATCGCGCGGGATTGAGACGCTGAGGGTGTCGCTGCCGGACAAGACCGTCAGCAACCGGATTTTCCGCCGGGTTTTACTGGCGAAAAACCTGAATGACAAATCTCCCACCCTTCGGGAATATCAGCTGCGCAGCAGCCACCGGCTGAATACCTATTTCGAGGCGGCACCGGTGGAAAGCGGCTACCGCAAACTGACCCTGCATCTGCATCCGGAGGACGGAATAGACTATGCCGCTGCCGCACGGTGCGAAGGCTATGTCACGACCG
>JAKSBJ010000323.1 GCA_022361195.1 Flavobacteriales bacterium | reverse complement strand
GGCTGGTGGACGAAAAGTAACGACACCTACAAGTACCTCATGAAGCACTGCATCACGAAGAAACAGTTGAAAGCATCGATTGATTGGCTCAATTCTGTCAAACATAAAGAAACACTAGACAACTCGTACTGGTCATCCTTACGTAGGTACGTTCTAGTAGAAGGAGCTGGTGGTTTTGGAGTATCAACAGCCGCCGTAGCCACCCTTGGTGGAGCTAGTGTTTTGACAGGTGTTGCTGGACTTGCAGCTGGTGTCGCTGGAGTGAGTTATTACGTTAGTGGAGAATCGAAGAAGGAGTACGTTACGAAGGACGTGGATAACCCGTTTGAATTTGACGAGGCGCAGATTAATTGGTTGACTCGACAGTCGATACCTACGCTACTGGATGCATTGCATAAAACTAAGGAAGGGAATCGTTCTGAATACTACAAGAATGCATTCTTGACGATGTTTTTCGTGCAAGACTTGAAGAACGCATTGAAGGATCCCATCAAGGGACCCAAGGACCCACAGCAGTTACTTAGGGAAAGTGTGGCGAGTCTGATCTACGAACAAGGTGGAGTTGAGAGTATGACTATGGAACAACTGCAGGACACCACCGCATCTACGTTTGTTGGAAAGGCGCAGAACAACAAAATGAAGTACAAAATGATCATCGCGGAAACCGACCAGTTTTTCAACAGCGAGAATAATACGAACATCACCAAGCTAAGAAGTGAGTTGAAAGATCTCAATGATGATAATGTCGGTGAATTTATCAAAGGCATGGACGGTACAGTTGCGTATAATGATGGGTCAAAAGTATTGAACGGGTTACACCAATTGTTTGACGGTATGGTTCTGAACGATTTACAATACGAAATCAAGAATTACATCGTGTACGACAAGCTTGAGTCGTTTGTAAAGACCAAGGATATCACAAAGGAGGAAGAGTTTACCAAGCTACTTAATGACGTTGCACGACAGAAACTTGCAGAGTCTGAAAGTGGTGAAAACATTACAATTAGTGACATAGAGAGAGACAACGAACTTACATCCCAAGTGGCATTTGCAAACATGATCTACGACAACATGTTCCCGGACAAAATGAGGAAGAAACGGCCCGTCAATGGAGACGCAAATAAAGCTAGGAACACCGATCCTGAAGTACTAACCATTGAGGACGGCAGCGTTTCTAACCCCAGGGTAGTCCCAGAGACACAGATTTTCGCCTCGGATGGAACGATTATCCTTGGGGACGAAGTCAAGGCCGAATCCCAAGTCGGTCTCGATAATCCACAACTCCAGGAGTACACAGCCGCAGTGAGCTACATGCGCTACCGTGTGTCCGCAACGCAACTCCAATTTGCGACGGAAGGCAAGTGGGCTGCGTCGTGGGAGAAACTGAAGGGGTTGATCTCAACGAAAAACACGTTCGAGACAAGTCCAGACGTGACAATG
>JAKSBJ010000340.1 GCA_022361195.1 Flavobacteriales bacterium | reverse complement strand
TTTCAGCGAATGGATGCAAGTTGGATGGAATCCGATGCGGAACTCCGCAACTGGAACCTTTGCCGACACCTGCTTTGGCCGGTGGCCAAGCCAGCCCTGTTGGCCGGGGGCATCATGGTGGCTCTGCTTACCCTGAATCAATTCAATGTTCCCTCTCTGCTGCAGGTGAAAACCTGGACCGCCGATCTGTTCGTGACCTTCAGCGCAACCTTGGACTGGCGCGAGATTGTGCCCAGTATTTGCAGTTTGGTGCTGGTCTCCATGGTCGGTCTGTTTTTGTTTCGGGGGCGTGAGGTTCATTGGCCGCTCGGAGCAGGGCATCCATCACAACGTCACTTATCCCATGCCTTGGATCCCTGGCTGGCGAGCTTGCTGACGTGGACGGCCATCGGCTGGGTGCTGCTTGCCACGGTGTTTCCCTTGTTGGGATCGCTGATGACGCGGAGTACCTGGCAATCCCTGGCATCCGCCACGGCCGCGGGCCAATCGGCCTGGCAGCACAGCTTTGCTTTTGCGCTGGGTACTGCCACCGCCTGCCTGTTGCTGGGAATCGCGACCTGGCGCTGGCGTCCGGGCCGGTTTTTCTGGATCTTCTTTCTGCTCCCCGGATGCGTCTGGGGAGTGTTGCTGCTGAGCTTGAGTCAACAGAGCTGGTTCCCACTGCGTGGTTCCTCGCTCGGGCTGACCTTTGTCGCCCTGGTCTTCCGATACGGGATTTTGGGTTGGCTGGGGATGCGGCTTGCGATGCAGAGTCTTGATCGGGATATCCGGGATACCGGAAGGCTGGAGATTCCAAGCGCCATCCAGCGATTCAGATGCCTCTACGCTCCCTTGGTGGGATGGCTCCTGCTTGCGAGTTGGTATGTGGTGTATCTCTTGAGTCTCTGGGATGCTGACACCCTTTTGTTCGTCATCCCTCCCGGTGCGGAAACGCTGGCTTTGCGGATATTCAACCTCCTGCATTACGGGCACAATACGCAAGTGCATGCGCTGATCTTGCTGTTGATGTCGACCGCGCTGCTGCCGTGGCTGGGCTGGCAGTTGTGGCGTGGGGTAAAACCGCTCATGCAACGGATCAGACCGGTTCCGATGCTCACCCTGCTCCTCGGGGTGCTTGGATGGTCCTTCCTGAGCGCCTGCTCTCCGGAGGTGACCTCCGAAGACAGTCCGCAGACCAAGCTCGATTCCAGGTTCTTTGATCAGGCGATCATTATCGGCACCCAGGGTCGGAGCCCGGGGTATTTCATCAAACCAAGATCCCTCACGGTGGATGCCCATGATT
>JAKSBJ010000336.1 GCA_022361195.1 Flavobacteriales bacterium | reverse complement strand
GTAGGAGTTACTTGGATAAGTGGATCATCCCATAGGTAAGTATATGGAGGGTTATTACCCGCATTTACAATCACAGATGCAATTCCGTCACAAGAACCCGAACAGGTAATGTTTGTTTGATCGGTAGTGATATCCCATGCGTCAGCCGGAGGCGTTAAATCGAAAGGCCCAAAGCTTGCTGTACACCCATTGATATCTGTGATTGTTAAATTGTAGAAATCCTGACAAAGACCGGTAATTGTATCATTGGTTTGCCCAGCAATTGGTGTATTGGTAGCATCTTCCCACTGGAAGAAATAGGTTCCTGCACCTCCAGCTGGAATAACATCAATCATTCCATCACAATCTCCAAAACAAGATACATTTTGAATGTTAATAGTTGCGGTAATCTCTGTAGGCTCGACAACTGGTAAACAGCTACTGGTAACGGTACAACCATTTGCGTCTGTAATGACGCATTCATAGCTTCCAGCTGACAATCCAGTAGCTGTAGCCGTAGTTTGTCCTATTGGTAATCCAGTGGCACAATCAAACCATTCAAAAGTATATGGAGCTGTTCCACCCGAAGCGGCGACAGTGGCCGTTCCGTCATCAGCACCAAAGCATGAAATGTCTGTAGAAGCTTCCAAATCAATTAAAATGGCAGGAGGCTCACTAACTGCAGTACTGAAAGTAACTGTACATCCATCAGCATCAGTTACCTCTACATCCCAGGTCCCAGCGCAAAGACCAATGGCATTTGGTGTTCCTTGTCCACCACCTGGTAGCGGAACCCAATTATATGTAAATCCTCCAGCACCACCAGCGGCAACAATGTCTGCTGTACCATCACACATTCCATTACATGTAACGTCTGTCGAAGTAATTGTTCCAGTAATTTCTGCTGGTTCTGTAATAGAGATAGTATCAGAAGTGACACAACCAGTATTATTTGTAATTACCGCAATATAAGTTCCGGCACATTGTCCGGTTAAAGTTTCTCCGGCAGGATTGGCTGGCGTGATAGGTCCGCCAATTGGTAGACCAGTACCTTCATCAAACCATTCGAGTGTATATGGTGCATCAAGTGATCCCCAGCTTGCTGTTACGGTTCCATCGCAAAGTCCAAAGCAGGAGACATCAGTTGAATCCATATCCATTATTTCAATGGCCAAACTATTAATGGTAACAGACATTAAAGCAGTACATCCGTTTGCATCTGTAATATCAACACTATAAACTCCATCGCATAATCCGGTTACCGTACTTGTTCCTTGTCCAGTTCCTGGCGCTGGGGTCCATGTATAGGTGAAACCTCCGGCACCTCCTGTTGCAGAGACTTCCGCAGTTCCATCGCAGAGCCCACAAGTTGCATCAGTAGTGCTTATCGTCGAAGTTATAATTTCAGGTAGTTCTGTAATCGTAATTGTATCCGAGTTGAGGGTACATCCATTCGCATCAGTTACAGCACAGTAATAATCACCAGGGCATAATGAGTTAATAGCAGCAGTTGTAACACCCATTGTTAATCCGGTAGCGGCATTAAACCATTCAAAAGAATATGCAGGTGTTCCGCCGGTTACGGTAACATTTGCCTCACCTGAGCAACTTCCAAAACAAGCTGAGTTTAAAACGTTAGTATCAATCACCATAACTGGTGGTTCAGTAATCGTGAATGTTATAATTGTGTCACAAAGATTGGCATCAGTAACTGTAGCAGTATAAGTTCCTGCACAAAGACCAATAGCAGTGAATGTTGTTTGGGCTAAAGGATCATCCCATAAAATATTGTAGGTTGGAGTTCCACCACTTAAAACATTTACTGTTGCAGTTCCATTACAATCGCTGGCACAAAGATTATTGGTTTGTGAAGTATCAAGGACAAATTCATTTGGTTGTGTAATGAGGACGTCATCTGTCGCAACACATCCATTATCATCTGTAACAGTTACCGTATGAACACCAGCGCATAGGCTACTAGCTACAGGAGTAGTTTGACCAGAAGGAGCCCATGAAATACCATAGGTAGGAGTTCCGCCGGTAATAGCAACTGAAGCTGATCCTGAACAATCTCCGAAACAAGATACGTTTGAAATTAAGGACCCGGTTGCAATAAGTTCGGTAGGTTCAGTAACCGTATAGGAAAGTGTTGTATCACAACCATTTCCATCCGCAACTGTCACGGTCCATGTTCCGGCAGTTAAACCAGATACATTTGGTGTTCCATCTCCAACAGGTGGAACAGGAAACCATGAAAAAGTGTAAGGACCACCGTCACCACCACTATTAACTGTTAAGTCAATGCTTCCGTTTGAATCCCCAAAGCAGAGTAGGTCGGTAATTGTTTCCGAAATATCGTAAACAGCAGGACTTGTTAGAGTTACATCCCCGGTTGCAGTACATCCATTGTTATCTGTCAGTAAAAGGTTGTAGGTCCCGGCACACATTCCCGAAGGTGTTGCAGTTGTTCCGTCAATTGGAGGCAAAGGAGTCCATGTAAAGGTGTAAGGAGGAGTTCCACCGCCTGGTGTCGCAGTTGCTGTACCGTCACAAAGATCATAACAAGTAGGATCCGTTGAAGAAAGTGCTAATGTTACTGCAGGAGGTTCAATAACCTCAATGGCCGCCATTGTCGTATCACATCCTACGGCATCGGTAACAGTAACCTGATAAAATCCAGGACACAATCCACTAATTGAATCTGTAGCTCCGATTCCAACACCACCTGGGAAGGTTGTCCATGAATAAGTATATCCCGGAGTTGCACCAGATGCGTCTACGTCAACAGCTCCGTCACAAATACCAAAACAAGAAACCGAATAAGCATCCTGATTGACGGTAAATGGAGGTGGCTCATTGATGGTAATGACAGCACTTGTTGCAGTACATCCATTGTCATCCGTTACGACAACAAAATAGTCCCCAGCACAAAGTGTAGTAGGGTTTTGGTCTGTACTTACTGAGGCCAAGGTAGCATTGTCAAACCATTCAAAGCTATAAGTAGGTGTACCTCCAGCAGGATTGGCATTAGCCTGACCATCGCAATCTCCATTACAGGTAGCGTCAACGATTCCATCTACTGTTACGGTTAATAAAGGAGGATCTACAATAATTACTGTAGTGTCTTTTGAACAAAGGTTGTTGTCAAATACTGTTAGCGTATAAGTTCCTGAACAGAAGCCGATACCAGGGTTAGTTCCGGCACCACTGGCAGGGTCGGTACTCCAACTTACGGTCCATGCCGGACCGTTTCCTCCTGTTGGTGTTACTAATACTTCAGCGTCACAATCGCCAAAACAGGTTGGAGGTGTTACAGTAAAGTCCGGTACAATTTCTGGCGGACCAGTAATTTCAACTGAATCGACATGTGGACAGAGGTTGGCATCTAATACTTCTACAACATTCCATCCATCACAAAGGCCAACAGGGTTAGGAGTAGTTTCACCACTTACTGGCCAAAATAGAGTATAAGGACCGGTTCCTCCACCTGGAAAGGTAAAGGCTTGACCGTCACATACTCCTGGACAGGTGTTGGAGATCGGAATTGGTGCTCCGATTCCGATGGCTCCCGGTTCAATTAATCCTTCTGAAATAATACATTGATCATATACCCCTGGAACCAATTCGTTCGATGAATCGATCACAACAAAATCGTAGGTGTCGTTACATAAGTCCGAGTAAACAGTTTGGTCGGTAAATGGACCACTTTCAAATGAAAAAGAGAAAGGACCCGGGGTTCCACTGGCGATAATCGTTAACTCTCCATCACATGAGTCCGGACAACTAATATCAGCGCCATTGTAATCTGAAGTAATTAGGAGGTCGAGCATGAAGGGAGGGTTAGGACAATCTACATGAACATCCTTTGTTGTTGCTCCTGTAAACCCACCTTTATCTTCAATAACTGTTGATCCGCTACTACTTTCGGCAATGACTGCGCTGACCAATCCATCTGAAACCGCAGATGAAAGGTTAAGAACATTAACAGCCAGTATATGAGAGGCTCCCAAATTGAGGGTAACTGGAGCACCAGTAGCTAAAATATTTTGAGCATGAATGGTATAATCATTTGACTTTAAAGAACCTCCGGAAAAAGTAATGGTCCTATTTCGGGTGGTTTTAAAGTGACTTTGCAATTCCCAGTTTCCTGCCGTTACGGTTAAGTCGGCATTGAGATCAGCATTGAATGTATTGATGAAATGTGTCGCAGCATCAGTTGCGTCAAAAAATATTCCACCATTGAGAAAAAAATGTGTTCTATTTTGAAGAGAAAGTTCGTTTTTGATCGTTAAACTGGCAAGATCACCAACGAAACTAGGGTATTTTGATGAGCTAACTACAAAATCGCGAACAATGACGCTTGTTGGGATTTCAATAATGGGGTAATCATCTGAAAATGAGTTTTCATCGAAGATAACGTCGTCTAAAATCCCGGGAATTGTACCAGAAGAAGGTCCTCCCGAAGTTGTGGACCAATGAGCGGGGTCGTTCCAGTTTCCTGAGCCATTAACCCAAAAGTAATCTGCTGAAAATAAGTTGTTTGAGGATAAAAGTATAAAGAATACGATAGCCGCATACAATCTGTGGGAGAATGAATGTATCATAGTCTGCAAGTCTTTAAAAGTACAATTGCCCAGCCTTGAAGATAGTAAAAGCTTAGCAAATAATCAACCGTCGTCTATTAATTAAACGCAAAGATGGCGAACAAGGTTGTTTTATTCGAAAACTGGACAGTTAGTGGTACTGGAAGAACCATAATTAGAACAGGAATTAAATCCTGCGGTTAGTTCATGCGTGTACCAAGTGCTACTTCCTAATTTAGAAATTACAAAATCAAAAGAGTAACCGATTGAAAGCAAGTTGAATAGCTTTACTCGAACTTGAGCTGTAATGGCATCTGTTCGTCGAAGTCCGACCCCAAAAGCCACTTTATTATCAAGGTCAAACAAAGCACTTAAATGAAAATCAATTGGAGTTTTTGGGGTATAAAGTGTAAAAAACGAAGGAATGAATGACCAATTTTTTTGCATTGGAAAACTTCGTCCGGCAGTTAAATAAAAGTGTCTTTGAAGTTGAGATGCATCTCCTATATTCTTTAATCGATTCCCAAAAAGGTTATGGACAGACAATCCAACATAGGTTCTTTTATCCTTTAACCAAACTCCAAATTTAGCATCAGGTAAAATGAATTGTTGGGCAGCATTTGGAACTGCAGGATCAACCAATTCGGTATTAAGATCAGAAGTTTTAAAAGAGCCTTGTTTGATGCCAAAAGCCAGGCCATAAGAGATTTTCCAATGGCGATTAATGGGAAGGTGAAGAGCGTAAGAAAGATGAGCTTGTAAAAATGAAAAAGGACCAAATTTATCCCGTTTAATCTGGAGTCCGGCACCACTGTGTGGACCGTAAGCATTTCTTCTTTTTTTGAAGCGGATTGGTGCATGAACATTGGCAAATCCAACATTTGGTGCTCCAGTAATTCCATACCATTGAAGGCGATAACCTGTTCGTATGTCAATGCACTTTTTGGTTCCGGCTACTGCTGGATTAAAGGCAAATTGATTGAATTGATATTGTGTATAATGTTCGGTTTGTTGAGCTGCAGAATAAAAACAACTAAGACCAAATATAAAGAGGAGTGCGAGCGTCTTTTTCATGCTTATCGAATTATGGTTACGACCCCTTTGTAAATATCATCATCTGTTCCGGTATCTTTTAGGTCGATTACATAATAGTAAGCAGACACCGGAAGATCTTTTCCTTTAAATGTTCCATCCCACCATTGGTCGGGAGAATCATAATTTGTTGCGCTAAAAACCCTTTGTCCCGAACGGTCATAGATGTTCACTTCCATATTTGGAAATTGTGAGCTATTGCCGATAATCCACTTGTCATTGACATTATCCCCATTAGGTGTAAAAGCGTGATAAATTTGAATGACTTCTCCTACATAAACGGTCATTTCATCCGTGGCAGAGCAAGCTCCATTTGTTACTGTTAAGAAATAAGTTTGATCTTCGGGAGGAGAAGAAATGGGTTGAAAACTGGTCGTGTTCGATAAATAAGACGAAGGCGTCCACTCAGGATCACCACTTCCACTTCCTTCAATAGTCACCTGATCTCCTTCTTTGATAAACTTATCAGGTCCGGCATTAGCCTCAATTGGTGTCACATTAAACAGGATGGCGTTGCTGGTATCAGATATGTTACAAACTTCATCACAAAACACAATTACCTGTAATTCTCCTGTATCAGGTAAAAGAGCAGTTGAAAAAGTATCCTCTGTCGTACTGAGTAATAAATCTCCATCGTAATACCAATCAATGCGAACCGTATCATCACAATCGGTGATGGTTAAGTTTAACGGCTCATCATCTCCCTGACAAAGATCAACATCTCCTGCACTCAAACTAACGGTAGGATACGTTTTATCGATACCTGGTCCTGAGGCATTAATATCAAAATTAACCGAGGCAGGATCTGTAACTCCCGTACCAACGTTTGAACCATTTACTTGTACAAAATAAGTAGTGTTTGGATCACAAGCCAAAGCTGTACTTACTGTAAAGTCTGCTCCGGACGAATTTCCACAAGCTGAGAAGATGGAATAAGTTAATTGATCACAATCGGTTCCGACAGCATAAATAATAGCTTGCAAATCCTGTCCTAAAGTAGGTGTTGGATCAATTACCAAATTGCTAAAATTAATATCCACATTACCTCCTACATCGTTGGTAGTAAATTTGAACCAAACTGTGCTGGAAGGAGTATAGCAAAATGCATGATCACTAGCGGCGTCCGCGGTAGCGTCTGTCGTAGTTCCGCTTAAAGTAACTCCCGGACATAATTCAACCGCATTGGAACAATTGTCGTTAGCTGGTTGTGCAAAACCTATGGAGTAAAGGAAAGATAAACCTAAAAAAAACTGAATTTTCATATCTAAAAGCCCGCTAAAGGGAAATGTAAAGATAAAAATATTTGTTGAGCCCTGTGCCCTCTAAGATATAACGCATGAGTGGCTTTGAAGGTTTATTATTTCCTTAAATAAAAGAAAATCAGTTGAGAAGTTTATGTTAATAGAGCGGTTCGCCATTAGCGTCTGTCGTTAAAAATTCGCTCATTACATCAAAAAATGGACGCATATTTTGAAAACCTTCGTTTACTTTTTTGTGAAAGTCTTTGGATAAAACAGTTTTTAGAGGAAATTCTTTTACGACCAAAAATTGTTTCATGCGTAACAAATCAATTTGGGGATGGTCTTTTGCATATCCTTTTGGAGCTGTTTTAACGGCTTCGCCTTTTAACTCACCAAAGTAGTTTTTAAACTCCTTTGAGTTAATGACTGATCTGAATTCATCGGCATCAGCGGCTATGGCTTCGCGAATAAGCTTTAAATCGGCGGAACTTGGACCCCAAAATCCTCCGGCTAACCAAGCCTTGTCGGTTTCAATTTTGAAAAAATAGCCACCTCGTAATTGTTTTGTTGCTCGCTTAAAACCACCACTCCAGGATGCTTTGTAAGGAGTCTTGTCTTTAGAAAAACGAGTATCCCGGTAAATACGATGAAGACTTTTTTTGCCCGAAATGGTTTCAATTTGGTCATGCTTGTTTAGCTCTAGCAGTAAAGCTTCTGCAAAAGCAATTACCTCTTCATGATTTTTTTGATAAAGAGCTTTGTTTTTATTGAACCATTCTCTGTTGTTGTTTTCCTTTAGTTGCTGAAGAAAATCCAGATTGTCTTTTGTAATTTGCATGAGGAAAGTAGCTTTTATTGTTTTGCAATTTACCGATTTATGTGAAAATAAGGAATAGAGTACTTTTCTTTTACTGATCGATTCCTTATATTTGACTGTAACCCATAAAATTCAGAACCAATGAGATACACAGTCCTTTTTATTTCGGCATTTTTAATGCTTTCGTGTGGTGGAACAACTGAAGAGGAGGAAACAAATCAAACAGAAGAACAAACCGTAAACAACGAAACAGAGGAAGAAGAGGCGGAAGTTGCTATTTCTAATCCACCGGTTATTGAACCGGGAGTGGTAGGAATGTTTCAAATTGGTTCACCGGTACCAGAGGATTTACCAGAAGATCTAAAAAGTAGAAAATCGAGTATTACGGTTAATGAGGAAGGATCAACTTTTGATGTTCCGGTTAACGTAATTTACAATAGCTTCGAGGATATGATTGACCTTCAAATGGAGGACAATGACTCGCAACATCATGAAGATTTATGGGTGACGGAGATGCTTATTCACTCGAGCTATTACCAAACTTCAAAGGAAATTGGAGTTGGATCAACAATACAGGAGTTTATAGAAGCTTATCCTGATTATACACTTTGGTATACTTATGTAAGTGATCGTTATATTTTGGATACTCCAGATTTAGATGGAGTACAGTTTTTACTTGATTTCCACGATTATACTAAAACTCCTGCTACTGATTCGGACATGACAGAATTGGATCCGGCTGACTTTAAGGAGGGTGCAAAAATCTGGGCTATTCGGGTCTATTAGGACTTTACTTTTCTCCCTGAGCAATTTTTTTAACTTTGATGGACTAATTTAAACTCCATGAAATATCTTATTGCTCTCACTCTTGTTCTTCTGACCGAACAATTGACAGCACAAGATACCCATTATTGGTCTGAGCATTTCGGAACGCGTGCTACACTCCTTGGGGGTGCTGCAACGGCAGGTTTGGGTGATAATGCCACGGTTTATTACAATCCGGCAGCAATGGCTTTTGTTGAAGATCCCAATTTATCGGTGACGGTAAATGCCTATAAAATGCGGGCGATTAATGTCTCTAAT
>JAKSBJ010000333.1 GCA_022361195.1 Flavobacteriales bacterium | reverse complement strand
GATGCAGGAGAAGGAAATGGATATGACAGAATTGATCAAGGTGCGTCCGCCGGTGAAATCGGAGACGAATGGCATCACTGGGCATTTACCAAGAATCAAAACACGGGAGAAATGAACATCTATAAAGATGGTACATTATGGTTGACAGGTTCTGATAAAAACCGTTTAGTTGGAATCGTTAACAAATTTGTTTTAGGTGCTAACCGTAACGAAGGAAATACCTGGGCAGGTAAAATTGATGAGTTTAGAATTTGGGATGCGGAGTTATCTGAGACAGATATCGCAGCCTGGATGAATCAAAAAGTAACTGCTGCTCACCCTAACTATGGTAATTTAGTTGTTTATTATGATTTTGACGGAGAAGCTGCGTTGACAGATAAGTCAGGAAATGATCGTGATGCAATGGCAACAACTCCTGGAATGATTGAGTTCTACACGGAGTCTATGGCCGGACATACAGCAACAAACGTTCGTCCTAACGTAACATTTGTTCAAGGAACTTATACTTCAACTATTGATTCTGTTTTAGTAATGGACTCAGTAATGGTTGAACCTGTTGAAATACTAGAATATCAAGTGGAAGGACGAAAATTCACTATTGTGGATATCGTTAGTGGATATCCGGTTGGAGATTCATATACTTACAATCCAGATGGGTCTATCGCGAGTACTACTTCTCACGGAGCTGATGTTACTTTAACGAACAGTACGCTTTCTTACTATGAAGAGCCTTATGAGGTAGTTGTACGTTACGAAATTGGACGATTCATTACACCTTACGGAATTGGTTTTGATTTAGGACCGAACGGATTCACTTATTTGTATGATGTAACAGATTACCAATCTCTTTTAATGGGAGATGTTGATTTTGGAGCACACAACACACAAGAGCTAATCGACATAAAATTTGCTTTTATTGAAGGAACTCCTCCAAGAGATGTTATTTCAGTTGAGAGATTATGGAATGGTAGAGCAAGTTATAGCTACCAAAGCTTAGATGATGATGACAACCTTTCTTCTACAGAGGTAGATCTTCACCCTGATGGTAAAATGTTCAAAGTTCGTTCAAGAATTACGGGACACGGTCACTACGGATCAGTAAACTGCTGTGAGTGGGGTAATCCTGCTTTAGGTAATGAAGCTGGTAGAGATCATGAACTATGGGTTGATGGAGTTCAGAGAGATGTTTGGGAAATTTGGCAAATGGAAGAGTGTGGTGATAACCCTAACATTGGACAAGGTGGAACATGGCCTTACGCTCGTGAAGGATGGTGTCCTGGTGACATTGTTGAAGAGCATGAATTTGATATTACTCCATTTGTAACTCCTGGTAGTACACATACTATCGATTACGACATTGAGGACGTTCCGTCTGGAGACCCTGCTCAAGGTGGTGGTAGTTATGTAATTGCTATGCACATGATTACTTATGGTGAACCGAACTTCACTAACGATGCAACAATTGAGGATGTATTAAATCCAAATAGCTGGGAATACTACGGTAAATGGAACCCAACTTGTCAAAACCCAAGAGTTATCTTGAAAAACACAGGTTCGGCAACTTTAACCGAGGCAACAATCCACATTTGGGTAGGTGGTTTTGATAATGTTGTTGAGTACAACTGGACAGGTAGCTTAGAGTTCTTAGAAGAAGAAATCGTAGAAATTCCAATCGACGACGGTTTCTGGTACGAGTGGGCAAACACTTTCCAATTCTCAGCACGTGTAACTTATCCTAACGGAGTTGCTGATGAGTACCCTCAAAACAATACTAGAGTGGTTTCTTTTGAAGCTCCAAAAGCCATTAACGAACCTTTCTATGTATGGTTAAAAACCAACAACAAAGCAAACGAAAACTACATCTACATCAAAAATCAGGATGGAGATAAAGTTTATGAAAGAAACACGCTTTCTAACAGTACAGAGTACAAGGATACAATGGACCTTGAGCCTGGATGTTATACTTTAGAAATCTACGATACTGATCATGATGGATTAGGTTTCTGGTACTCAGCTTCAGTTGAAGGTGAAACAAGTGGATTCCTAAGATTAAGAGAAGTTGACGGTGGAATGATTGAGGTATTCACTAACGATTGGGGACACTACCTATCGTATACCTTTACTGTAGGATTCGGAGTTGGTTTGGAAGAAAACGAAGTGAACTATGACTTTGAAGTTTATCCAAATCCAACAGAAGGGATCTTGAACCTTTCATTAAATAACTTTACGGGAGATCAAATTCAATTGGCCATTTACAGCGAATTGGGACAATTGGTTTACAATGACCAAATCTCGGATAACAATGCCGAAGGTTATTGGAATAAAACGATCGACATCAGTCACCTTCCAAGAGGTATTTATTTACTGAATGTGACTTCGGATGACCAAACAGCAACAAAACGTGTTGTAGTGGAGTAATTCCGAATTAAGATAAATTTGAAAAGCGGGTCTAAAATTTTAGGCCCGCTTTTTTGTTTTAGTACAATACCCATTTGGCCGACCCAAAATACTTTTCATCTAAAAATTCCGTTAAAGGAATATGATTCGCAAAAAATTAGCCCTTCTTATGGGAGGATTGGCCTTGCTATGTGCCTGCCAAAAAGAAAAAACTCCCGAACCCAACTTAGCCGATGATTCTATCGAAGAAGATCCATTTTCATCTACCATAGCTCCCATACAAAGTGATTCTTGTTTATTGGGTGAAAAAATTATGGGATATGACACCCTCTACGATGATCCCGATAATCCAACCCTAATTCCCATATGGAGGAAAGATAATTTCAACGTTCATCCTCAGCTTCATCGCGATGACATTCCTAACCTCTACTCCAATTACAAAATTCAGTTTTATCGAGATCGTTATGTGATTATTCAAACCGCCAAACTCTATTCTGAGGCACGTACTTTTTGTCGTATCATTCAATTTGACGAGAAAGGTTTTCAGGAAAACGACACCACTTTTTACAATAAAACCTTGGGGAGTATAGAGGTTTACAATGGCGATTTAATTCTGGTTTTGGATGATCCATATTTATCCACTCCGGCTTATTCATTAGATGTAATTGAAGGTCACGCACCAACTATTGTATTTTTAGATGCACATCTAAACGAGCTAAAATCCATCCGGGAACAACGACATGACATGCGAACCTACTTCCGGGGCTATCAATCTTCTTCCAAAGGAATAGAAATCAGCTTTGAAGTAGAGAAAATCTGCGGTGAATGCTACGATTATTGGTGGACTTACATCATCTACTTAGATCCACAATTCGATTTTGTAGACGTAGAAATATCTAACAAGCAAGATTCACTTGACCAAATCAGCTTTTACAAGCGTAAAAAGGAGATTTGGGAAAATTAGGCGTTTACAAACTTACCTAACACGACCTTTTCAATTACATCCAATGCGTAATCAATCTCCTCTTTGGTAGTATATCTGCTAAACGAAAAACGAGCGTTTGGACGATTGATATCAGCTCCAATTCCTCTTAGAACATGAGACCCTGTACTTGAACCTGAAGTGCAAGCACTTCCACCAGAACATGCTACACCATCCAAATCCAATAAGAACAACAGCATTGATTTGTTTTCAAACTCCGGAAAACAAACATTTAAGACCGTGTAAAGTGATTTTGCAGGCTCTGTTTCGCCATGAAACTGTACATCAGGAATTCGAGCCGTCAACTGCTCCATCATATATGACTTTAATCCTTGAACGTGATCAATATGTTCCTGAACATCTTCATTGGCTAATTCCAACGCTTTCGCCAATCCGGCAATTCCGGTAATATTTTCGGTTCCACCTCTTAAACCTCTTTCCTGTGCACCTCCTTGAATGAGAGGACTTACTTTTAGATCTTTATTGACATACAAAAATCCAATTCCTTTAGGACCATGGAATTTATGTGCTGAGCAAGTGATAAAATCCGCTCCAAATTCACGAACATCAAGTTCGTAATGCCCCATAGTTTGAACTGTATCTGAATGGAAATAAGCATCGTATTTTTTACACAAATCACGTACTTGATGATAAGGTAAAAGTGTTCCTATTTCGTTATTAGCATGCATTAAAGAAACCAAGGTTTTTTCACCTGATTGTAAAAGTTCTTCCAAATGAGCTAAGTCTACTGCTCCGTTTTCATTGAGCTTAACCCAATCAATTTTTACACCCTCCAGGTGTTCAACCGTGTGTCCAACTGCGTGATGTTCAATTTCAGATGAAATAATACGTTCAACACCAAAATCATTTACAGCGCACAAAATGGCCATATTATCGGCCTCTGTTCCACCAGATGTAAAAATGATTTCCTTAGGCTCAGCATTGATGATGGCTGCAATTTTTCGACGAGCTACTTCAATAATTCCTTTTGCATTTCGTCCAAATAAATGAACGGATGAGGGATTACCGTAAAAGTCTCTCATCACCATTGACATTTCATCAATTACCTCAGGCGCCATAGGAGTGGTCGCTGCATTATCCAAATAAACTTTCATCTTCTAATTTATTATTCAGTCAGGGGGTTAGCGTGCTTTTAATTCAAAAACAGCCTAAATTTACGAATTCCCCCCTTAATGAGCGAAATTATTGGGGGAATATCCCAAAAGAAGGATTTATTAAGATTCCAAGAATATTGTGCTACAGAGTTGGCTCTCTAGGCAAAAACCAATCGAGATTCCTCAACAGCTTTCCAAAGACATGATATTGACCAATAACCAGCGTTCCGTCCTCCAAAAAGACCCATAAACGGTCTTGATCATACTCCAAAGGTTGCCCTTTTAAATCGAGTTTTAAATAGCTGTATTTTCTTTTGTGCAATACGACCTTTTTCGACTTTCCTTTTTTATCTGTCACTTCAATCGTGAAATAAGGTGTTCTTTTTCGGAGCGAATCAATCTCAGCATCATTGTACTCATAATTGTGACGCTCAAAGTGAACTTTTTTGTAGAATAAGAGATAATCTCTCACCATAGCAGTATCAAATACCTCTATAGCCGTTTGGTTATTGAATAAGCCAAATTCATTATCACCTTTAGCTACAATTTTAAAGTTGTGTTGTGCCGAATCAGGCTGACGTACACTCACAGAAGCAATATTGAGTGGATCATAATTAAACACTCCTGTACATTCAAACTCCTTAGGATCGGCTATAAAACGAGTATTTAAACTCCCATGCATATTGGGCATGTGCATAATAAATGGCTCCGGAGATTTTCCTAATTCAGGATCTTTTAACAACATATAAGTTCCATAATGATCAGGAGTTGCATTCCCAACATACCAGGTTTTTGTCAATTCTCCTTTTTGAAAAATTTCCATTTTTTTATGATGTGCCGTGAGTTGTTTATTCACTGTCTCCACTGCTCCCTCAGCCAGAGGTGATTTAACTTTAACGTGACGAATCGTTTCTAAGATGGTTTGAACTAAATGCTGTTGAATGCAATCACCACCTTCCATAGTCCAACCACCACCAACTCTTACCAAAGTAACTCCTTCATGTCCATCTGTATCGGTAATAACCAGTTTATCAATAGAGGCTGTATCCTTAATTGCAAAGTCCGAAAGGGCATGATCTGCCAATTTGGAATTCCCTCCCTTGTCCGTCAGTTTCCAAGCAAAAAAGCCCAGACCTCCTACAACCAATACAATGATAATTGTCTTAAGATGTTTCATGAATTTTTTCTCTATTTAGCGTATCGTTCTCTTCTTACAAAATACTGCACAAATGCCATTAGAGCTAGTAAAAAGAGTGGCATCATTATGTTAAACGTTTTCCAAAAGTTCTTGTTCTCCGACACCAACTCAGGATCTAACATTCGCAGGGTAATTGTTTTGGTTCGGATATCCAGTAAAGAATGATCTTCCAACAAATAATCCAATGAATTTAAAACGAAATCACGATTGCCATAAGCATATTTTGGTGTTCCGTTTTGATTCATTACCCCAAATACGTCAACGTTTAGCGGAATGGCTCTGTAACGCATTTGATCTTCGAACAAGGCCGAATCTACCTCGTTTCGTATAATGTCCCCATCGGAAACAACCAGCATTTTTGTACTATCTGAAAGATACTTGGTTTTAAAGTCACTTGATTCAGCAAATGCTGTGCTGATTCGATTCTCAAAAGGAGACGAAAAACGACCTTCTAATAGTACCGCCACCGGATAATCTCCTCTCCCTTCACTACCATCATTAAACTTAGGATCTACATCAATAATTCCATAGTTAATACGGGCAGGCGAACGGAAGATTTGTGAATTATAGGAAGACTTCAACAATACCGTCTTTTTGACATTGGTATCCTCTTCATTCACAATATCCAATGAAGAAGCATACTCCGACTTAATTGGATCAATGTTTTTAGTAATAGCATGCGTTTTACCGTTTAAATCCTCTCGCTCTAACAATGGATAAAAATACCAGTCTACAACCTCCAATGGATGACCTGGAACGTAAAGCGGGCCACATTCTTTGTCGATGATTACATCCGGATTCAAACGAACTCCGTATTTGTAAATCATGTCCTTTTCAATATTCAAATCATACCCAATACCAAAAGTTTGCCCAGTATAGTATAATGAATCTCTGTTTACATCCAAAGGATCAACAAACCACATTACTCTACCTCCATTCATGATAAACTGGTCAATGACAAATTTGTCTTTTTCGGTAAACCGTTCTTTTGGTTGTGCAACAATCAATGCATCTACATCATTCAAAGCATTAATTTGTCCACCAATTTCAACATCTTCAATCAAGTAGTACCGTTTAAGGCTATTTCGTACATCTGCCGTTTGCCAGGCATCAAGCTCTCCCTGTCCTTGTAGGAAAGCTACCGTCTTTTTAGACTCGGCCGTAACTCGACGTACTGCAGAAATTAATTTGTATTCGAGGTTATTGATCGCCCGCTCGGCCAAACCGGTCAAATCTTCATTGTTCCGAATTATTCTTCGGTTAAAGAATTGCACCTGATCAACCGTCATGCCTTTATATTCAATTAAAGCACCAGGCCAAATTGTATTCACCTTTGCCTCCCCAGAGCTTATTATTTCCATATCACATGGACGGATTCCTTCACTGTAAATGTTCTTTTGAACTTCAAGATTATAATCTGCATCCTCATCCCCATTTGGATCAATAAATTCGTATTGAATCTTATCACCAGAATAGATGATAAATTCATCCAGTTTTTCCTGAACAGCATTACGGATTTTACGGATATCAGCTGGTAAATCCCCCTCCAAATAAACCTTAAAGAAGATACGATCGTTAATGCGATCTTCATCCTCCAGCATAGCAATAGTATTGGGCGATAAGGAGTGACGTTTGTCCTCTGTTAAATCCCATCTCAACACAAAAAAGGCAACAATGTAGTTTACCAAAAACAAACCAACAATCGCTAAACGAACCTGCAAAACTGCCGGTCGCATATCTAACAATTTAAAGCCATCCAATTTTCGGGATGCCAACCTCAAATGTGAAAACAGTAGGAATAGAATGATAACCGTTAAAAAGTAAACAACGTCTTTAAAATCTAAAACCCCTTTTTGAATCGCATGATAATGCTCCATGAAGCCCAGATTCTTAATGAGGATATCCAAACTTCCAAATTGGCTATAAACCGCTAATAAGTCCAATCCAAAGAATAAGAACCAGCAGAGGAACATGGCCAAAATAAAGGATACGATTTGACTGTTAGTTGTCGCTGAGGAAAAGGTTCCAATCGCCACAAAACAGGCTCCAACTAAAAATAAACCAATGTAAGAAGTGATCGCTGCAGCATCATCTACCACACTTACGTCCGAACTGGCTGACATAGTATCTCCTAAATAGTGAATACACACAAGGTAAAGGAGCGTAGGTAAAAGGGAAATAAATACCAGCGTAACACCTGCTAAGTACTTGGATAGAATGATAGAAAAATCAGAGATTGGCTTGGTATACAATAACTCGATAGTTCCTGTTCTTTTCTCCTCCGAAAAGGAGCGCATGGTAATAGCCGGAACCAATACACATAAAATGAGCGGCGAAATGAGAAAAAAGCCTTTTAAATCGGCTGTACCTCCTTCGATGACATTGGTATCACCTGAAAAAACCCAAAGGAACAAACTGTTTGTCACCAAAAAAATGGCGATAAAAATGTATCCAATAATAGATCCTAAAAAACTTCTTAGTTCTTTTAAATAGAGTGCTGTCATCTAATTTAAGTGGCCGTTAGACTGTTTTAATTTTCCCTGATCTTCAAAAATAGTTGATTTGTGCGGTCTTCCCTGCCTGAAATTCTTAAAATTATTAATAATTAAATGTGTCTAAGCCTTCCAAGACAGGAGAACAAAATAATTTCGAGGCTGATTAAACCCTTTTTCTTTTTTGAAGTCATAGGTATAAACAATGGAATAAAATTGTGTTACAGAATTTTACAAGACTGATATAAAATTATTTAGCACGAAAGATTCTGTATATTGTATTTGATAACCAATTTAAACGCAGACTTATGAAATCAATCAAATTTGTAGCTTTTAGTTTTCTTCTTTTTATCGGATCAACGAGCATGGCCACATCCAAAGCCGATTGGGCAGGAAGCAGTTTACGCCATGGAGGTGAGTGGGAGAAATTAGGATCGAGAGTTGTGAATATGAAAGCAGATCACGATGAAATTCCGGTAACCATTACCGAAGGAGTTTTTACCAAGGTTAAATTAAAAATCATGAAAGCCCCTATTCATCTGCTCAACATGAACATTATTTTCAAAAATGGAACCAACAAAAATGTTGCTTTCAATAAAAAATTCCCTGCAGGATCATCTACCCGAATCATTGACTTGCCAGGTAACAAACGAATTATCAAAAAAGTGAATTTGAACTATAAATCAGTTCCGGCCGGAAAAGGAAGAGCGGTTGTTTCACTTTGGGGAAAACACTAGGGTAAAATCAATTACCCTTTGTGAGGTGTAGTTAATTTAAGAGTCCGTCAGTTTTGGCGGACTTTTTTTGGAGCAGAATAAAAAAATCAGGTATTTATACCTATATAAATTTAGATGTAAACGGGTAAATTTCTACCATAATGACTCTTATGGCCAGAAATACATCTTCCTCTTACAACCGAGTAGTTCTAATAGGAAACGGTTTGGATCTATCTTTAGGATTAAAATCAAGATACTCAGATTTCATTGTTACCAATATCAAACAAGGAATTATCAGCGCAATTAATGAAAATACTCATTTCCAATCTGAATTATTTTCATTGTATAAGACTAATATGAATCTAATTAATAGAAATGAGACTATTGACGCTACAGAAAAATGCGAAACCATTTCTGAAATCATGGATATTATTAGTAAAATCAAGACCTTCTTTGTTTTTGAACCAAATCATAGTTTTTTCACTGAAATCATCTCCCAAGCATGGATCAATAATTGGGTAGATATCGAATCACTATATTATAAAAATCTAAAGAAAATATTTGAAGAACAAAAATCTAGAAAATATGAAGACAAGAATTACTCTGGACTTGATTCTTTGAATAATTGTCTGAGTCATATATCTTCTGAACTAACAAAATACTTAGGTAAAGAGCAAAATTGTTTCAACTTAAATCCGATCCTTAATAAACACAAACAATTTGTAAAGAAGCTCTATCGGCCCCATAACAAATTGCAGTTGGAACTAATCAATAAACCAGCATTTTCTATTCCTCCAGAGAAAGTTCTGTTTCT
>JAKSBJ010000240.1 GCA_022361195.1 Flavobacteriales bacterium | reverse complement strand
TTTTAGCTTCTGTTTTTCTACGCTGGAGGTCGGGTGAAGGAGGCTCGTCGAGAATGGGCCCAGAAAGCTCGTCGGAGACGATGTCTCCCTCGACCGACCGCCGAATTTAAGACGCGGTTACTTGAGCTGACTTGCTGAATTCATGCTCTCGTAAACGTGTCATATCCATATATCGTCGCAGTCCCCATGTCGTAGCTGCCATATGTCTGAGCCGGGCAGCGGCTAGCATCAGGGCACTCTGACCATCAGGAAAAGCCCCCACAACTCTAGTGCGTCTTCTGATTTCACGCATCATGCGCTCAAGAGGATTGTTTGTTCGTAAGTTTCTCCAATGCTCTCGAGGATAGTTCATGAACACCAAGGTTTCTTCGATCGTTGTCTCCACTTGATGAGCTGCTTTGGGCAACTTCATCTGCGTTAATTTCTCAACCACAGCACCCGCTTTATTCCGAGCGGCCTCAATATCTTCCTGGGCATGGATCGCTTTGAGCATTGCCGCCACTTCCTTGACTTTGGTGCTTGGAACCTCGTTCCATGTGTCCCGATAAAAGTGAACCGTACACCACTGCCAATCCGCATCGGGATAATGTTCCGCAACTGACTCAACCAGCCCCATGCACTTGTCACTAATGACAAGTCGAACTCCCCTCAACCCTCGCTCTTTGAGGTGCCTTAAAAACTTCCCCCAACCACTCTTATCTTCCTTGGGACCTTCCATGACTCCCAGTACTTCTCGAAATCCCTCACTGTTGACCCCAATGGCAACCAACACACTGACATTCTTTACGACACCTCCCCAGGTCCGTTTTAAAACAATGCCATCAAGGAAGACGTATGGATGCAGCCCTTGGATGGGTTCGTTACGCCACTGCTCTATCCTGGCATAAACCTTTTTGTTGAGATCGCTCACAGTGGATGGACTGACACGCGTTCCCCATAGAGCCTGGGTAATGTCCTCCACGCGCCTGACACTTACACCAGCCAGATACATCTCCATCAACGCCTCTTCGACACTGCTCTCCCGGCGCCGGTAGCGCTCTATAATCTGTGTTTCAAAGGGAAGGTTGCGCAGCTTAGGGATCTTTAAGTTAACCTCTCCGGCTGGAGTATGCAGTTTTCGATCGTAATGGCCTGCACGAGTGTCCATACGATCTGGGTTGCGCACATTTCTGCCTGCACCACAAAGTTGAACAGCCTCTGCATTCAGTAGGCCATTGAGGGTCTCTTCAACGCTCTCCTTTACCTTACGATTGACCAGGTTTTCGACCTGAGATTCGTCGATACGAATGATTTGCCCAGTCTTCCCGGGTGCCATTTCTTCGCTTTCGCTCATTTTATCCTTTCAGGTTGCCCGTTGGAACCCTTTCTGGAAAGTGCGAAAGATTTCATACCTTATCCAGAAAAACTCTTAATGGAATCCTTTGGATTCTTCGTACGGGCGCACCATGGAAGGACATGCCTTCTCGCTATGGTGCGTATCAAACGGTTCATCGCCGTTTTCAAAAATGGATTCAAGATGGATTTTTTGAAAGACTCCTACTCGCCATCGCTCAGGACCTCCAAGATCGAGGGGATTTAGATCTTCGTGAATGCTTTATCGATGGCACTTTCGTGCCGGCTAAAAAAGGGGCTACCTCGTCGGGAAAACCAAGCGGGGCAAGGGCAGTAAGATCATGGCAATTGCAGACGGCTCTGGTCTTCCTATCGCCGTATGCGCAACCAGTGCTTCACCGGCTGAAGTAACATTAGTGCAGTATACAATGGAGAACCGATTCGTTAATCAAACACCTGAAAAACTGATCGGAGACAAAGCATACGACAGTGACCCACTTGACCAAGGGATTAAAGAACAGTTCGGCACAGAAGTCATTTCACCTAATCGGAAAGGACGAAAGAAAATGA
>JAKSBJ010000144.1 GCA_022361195.1 Flavobacteriales bacterium | reverse complement strand
AGGTCCGAACGTTTCTGATCCCCAATGAGCAATAAATCCTTGAATCCCCGCGTAACCAAAAAGGCGGTACGATCTCCTTTTCGCTCAAGCAGCGCATTGGTGCTTTTGGTCGTCGCCAAATGAAACTGGCAGGGAGGCAGGGAATGACCGGGCCCCGTCCGGGTCACCAGTCTTGCGGCCAGGATGGGTGCTTCCACCTGAAAATCCAACTCCAGCAGGCTGCCAGGCTGGGACGTCGGCGTGAAGGGGGGTGACAATCGACATTGGCCTGTCGCTGTGTCATACGATTGAATGGTTCCCAGTGGCTCGCCACTAGCAGGAATCAAAAGACGCACACCATCCAGGAAACCATCCGGCAAGGGAACAGGAGAGGTGATTCGAATACTGCCATCCTCCTCGGGTGCCTCGCCTTGAACCCGCAGTCGACCACTGCTCAGCACTTTGGCTCGCTGCAGGCATCCTTCGGGACTGAGGGCCAGACAATCCGTGAACGTTCCCCCCGTATCCACCCAGATGTGCCAGGATCCGGACGCCTTAACCATGAAGCGAGTGATGGATGCTTGCGGCTTTCATGGATGCAAACCAGGCCGTGGCCATGTTCATGGTTCGGACGTCAATGAATTGTAAACGATATCCAACCAACGCGAGGTGTTGATAAATCCCACGCCCCAGGCCTTGTATTTTTCCGGAACACCGGCCTTTTTGATCTGCTCCAGGGCCAGCCCCCTGCTGATGGATTGACGCACCGGATTGATGGTTTCGGTCAGCATGGTGGCAAACTGTTTCAGATCTTCCCGGTCCGCCAGGGCTCCGTGGCCTGGAATGATCTTGGCGTCTTCGGGCAGGTTGTTCAGCACGGTTTCCACATTCTTCTGATATCCCTGGACACGGCCTCCGCTTCCCAGATCGATGTAGGGAAACCGACCGTTGAAAAATTGATCCCCCATGTGGATGACATTGGATTCGGTGAACCACACAATCACATCACCGTCGGTGTGACCGGGCCCCAGATGGACCAGGCGAATCTCCTCTCCATTGAAAAAAACGGAAGACGATTCCCGAAACGTGATCACCGGCAAGGCAGCCTTGGGCGTTCCCGACTTGTTGGCCAAACGTTCCCGCACCTGATGATGGGCAATGATGGTCGCCTGTTTTCCGAAATGAGCATTGCCTCCGGTGTGATCCCCGTGCCAATGGGTATTGAGCACAAACTTCAGATCCCCCTGGCCAAGATTGGCAAGCGCCTCTTCGATCTGGGGAGCCAGATTGGCGAACTGATTATCCACAATCAACAGTCCATCCTCTCCCACTGAAACGGCAATATTGCCACCGCGTCCTTCGAGCATGTGTACGTTACCCGCCACGTGCGTGGCCTTGATGGTGACCTTGCCCTGGGCCTGGGAAACCATTATCTGACTCCAGATCAGAGCCGTGCAGCACAGGGAAAAAATCAAGCCTTTCGGGTGGAGCGTCGCAGACGT
>JAKSBJ010000332.1 GCA_022361195.1 Flavobacteriales bacterium | reverse complement strand
GGCTTCGACATGGGATTGGGCTTCGGCTTTGATCTGGGGCCGAATCTCGGCCGGGACCGGGGCAAACAGGATGTCGGACATGATCGGCCAGACATCGGGATGTAACCAACGATCATGCACCAATCCCAGCCGCAGGCTTTCCTCGACGGTTCGGATCAGCATGTGGGATTGCGCCAGTTCGATCTTGGACAAACCCGTATCAAAACAATGACCCAGGGATTCAAGGTAGGATTGAATGTTGTGGCTGTCCGGGATCACCCGGTCACCAACCCGCAGCACCGGAACGCGACCCAGCGGCATGGTTGAAAGGTCTTGAATGTACTCGACATCCCACGCCTCACCGCTCATGTGCAAGAGGCACATGGCTTTGATGCAAAACGGGCTGTGGCTGGGCATGCCTTGGGCACCGGGGAAAGTCAAAAGGGTAAGCATCGTGTTTCTCCTTATCGATGTGGTAAGGATTTGCTAAACACCGCTCATGACAATTTTTGTCATTAGGGTGACGGATGATAACGCCATGACCAAAACTGAGCGACTGTTCAAACTGATGCAGGCCCTACGGGTCGGCACTCCGCCCCATACATCCGAGGCTCTGGCACAGGATCTGGGTGTGTCCCAGCGCACGATCCACAGGGATATCGACGCGTTGCGGGCCCTGGGCGCGGTGATCTACGGGGCCGCGGGCTTTGGCTTTACCCTGATCGAAGACGCCACGCTGCCGCCGTTGGGGTTTACGGATGTCGAGATCGAGGCCCTTGTTCTGGGCCTTCGCGAGGCGGAACAGATCGGTGACCCCGAACTTTCAGGTGCGGCCAGCAACGTGTTGCGCAAATTGCAGGGGCGGCTGCCGCCATCGCAGTCTCATCGGTTGACCCACGCGATCCTGTCGGCGCACCGATTCGATCGCCCTGATCCGCCAGGGATCCCAGTGGACGTTCTGCGCCGCGCCACGTGGGAGGAAACGGCCGTCACTTTCGCTTATCGCGACGCGCAAGGGGCCCAATCGACGCGAAAGGTTGATCCACTGGGTATCGTATTTTTTGACCGATCCACCTTGTTGGTTTCATGGTGCCATTTACGTAAAGATTTCCGTGCCTTCCGCCTTGACCGAATGGCCGATCTTAACGTCACCGGACCTAGCTTTCGCCCCAGTCGCATCCCGCGCCTCCGGCAGGCATTGGCGGCGTTCAAGGCGCAGTCGGCAAACGCCCGCGCCCGAAAACAATGATTGC
>JAKSBJ010000274.1 GCA_022361195.1 Flavobacteriales bacterium | reverse complement strand
TCAGGAGACAGGTAGAGCAGGACGAGATGGTGGTGAAGGACATTGTTTGACGATCTACAGTTACAAAGACATTGAAAAACTAGAGAAGTTTTTGCATGGCAAGCCTATTTCAGAACAGGAAATTGGGAAACAGTTACTACACGAAACAGTTTCTTATGCCGAGACTTCAGTTTGTCGAAGAAAATATATTCTCCACTATTTCGGAGAACGTTTTGACGATACACAATGCAGTGAAATGTGTGACAACTGCAAAAATCCTCGTGAGAAGTTTGAAGGGAAAGATGAAGTTCAGCTATTCTTGCAAGCTGTTGAGCTCCTTAAAGAGACACAAAAAGCAAAATATATTTGTGATTTACTAATTGGAAAAGAAAGTCCAGAAGTAAAATCATACAAGCACGATACTTTAGAGATTTTTGGAAAAGGTAAGGCATTTGACTTCACCTTTTGGAATGCTGTATCACGTCAATGCTTAGTTCAGGGACTTTTAAATAAGGAAATTGAAAGTTACGGAACGCTGAAGTTGACGGAAGAGGGTAGAGAATTTTTGGTTTCTCCAAAGCCATTTACACTCCTAAAAGAGCACGATTATTCTTCAGAGACTGATGACACAACCATTATTAACGCAAAGGGTGGTGCTGCAGCTGATGATGTGCTTTACAAAATGTTGTTGGACTTACGAAAAGAGATTTCCAAGGACAAGGACATTCCACCATTCGTAATTTTTCAGGAGCCAAGTCTACAAGACATGGCAATACAATACCCTATCACGATAGAAGAATTAACCAATATACAGGGAGTTGGACAGGGTAAAGCAGCTCGTTACGGTAAACCTTTCCTTGAATTAATCTCTACTTATGTGGATGAAAATAACATTGACCGCCCACAGGATTTTGTGGTTAAATCAGTGGTTAATAAATCAGGGTTGAAGGTTCATATCATTCAAAACATTGACCGAAAAATGCCGTTAGACGCTATTGCTTCCTCACAGGGAAAAGAAGTAGAAGACGTTATTTCGGAAATTGAGGCCATTGTAAGTTCAGGAACCAAGATGAACATTGATTATTACATCAATGATGTTTTGGATGAGGACGATCAAGGCGAAATCTACGATTACTTTTTAGAGGCTGAAACAGATAGTCTAGAGTCAGCTCATGAAGAGTTTAACGGAGATTACGACGAAGAACAATTGCGTTTGATGCGAATCAAATTTATGAGTGAAATGGCCAATTAATTCTTAGCCAACACTCATCACAATCATCTTATTCTTTTGGAAATATTTTTGAGCTAACTGCTGCAAATCGGCAGCTGTAAACTTGTGCAGTGCCTTAAAAAAGTCACTGTAATAAGATTCTTGCAATTGGTTAAAGTAAATATTCTTAAAGCATTCCATCATCGCCAAAGAACCATCTGACTGTCTCAAAAACTCACCAAACATATAGTTTTTAACACGATTTAATTCATCCTCAGGTATTGCTTCATCTTGCAATTTTTGAAGTTCCTTAAAAACCTCATTAATTGCCGCCTCTCTTACTTCACTTCCAACTTCCGTTGCAATGAAAAAATATGCAGCATCTTCCATTACAGCTAATGAACTACCAATTCCGTAAGTATATCCCTTATCTTCTCTGATATTGGCCATTAAACGACTTCCAAAATAACCGCCCAAAACTGTATTTAACAACTGAAATCCAAAATAATCGGGATGCTTTTTATCAAACATCCTGCATCCAATTCTAATCGCGGATTGAATGGCCCCTTCCTGCTCAGAATGAAATTCTCCTGTTTGCTGCTCATCCAGCGAAACCGTATTTGCCTTCTCCCCTGACGAAAATTGAGAAGACCATTCTCTCAAGTCCTCAATGAAAGAATCATCTACCTTTCCGCATAAAAATATTGTAGGGCGATTGTTTTGATAAAAATCCTTGTAAAAAGCTTCGACATTACTTTTACTTACTTCTTCAAAGTCTGCATTTTCAACTATTCGTCCATACGCTGATTCTTCTCCAAAAAGCCCGGCATTGAATCTACGACGGCAAAGATTTTTTACCTTTTCAGAATCAATCTTAAACTGTTCCAATGCAATGGTACGCTCTTTATCTAGCTCCTCTACCGGGAATGTACAATTCGCCAAAACCTTTGATACAATCTTAAAAATGGTACTTACATTTTCATTGAGGCAATAAATAGTAAATCCAGCGTGATCTTTATCAATGTTTTTTTGAAGATAACCTCCATAAAAATCCACTTCTTCCGAAATCTCTCTGGCTGTTCGATCAGCAGTTCCTGAAAAGAGCAATTTATTGGTAAACGAGGCAATTAGTTTATCCTTAGCATACTTGGTTCCGGCAGTCCATGAGAACTCCAGTTTTACCGAATCATCTTTAACCTCATCCAAATAATACAAATCAACATCATTGTTCAGCTTAATTTGTTTTGGAAAACTTAAAGAGATACTCTCTGCCTGCTTAAATTCCGGTCCTTTTACTCTATCCATTTTTTCGTTGGATTAACAATAAGTTACTATTCTCTTTGATAAATGTTCTGCTTGCAAACTCCTGAATTTGACTTCCGTTAATGGTATCATAATTACTGAGCTCATCATTGATTTGCCCCAATTTCCCCATTAGCTCAAACATGGCAATTTTAAGCACTCTGCTCATGAGACTTTGCTCACTAAAAACTTTAGAGGTTTTGAATTTATTCTTTACCTTTTGAAGTTCTCGTTGGGCTATTTCTTCATTTGCCATATTTTTTAGTTGTTTCCAAACCGCTTTTTCACCTTCTTCGAAAGAAACTCCTTCTGACAATTGGCCCGAAACAACAAATAGTCCGTCTTCCCAACCTCCGGTAATGTAAGCCGAAATGTTTGAAAACAATCTGCTTTTTACAACCAATTCATGATACATCCGAGATGATTTTCCCCCAGCCAAGATGTCCGAACACAAGTCTCCTAAATAATGATCTTCCGTTAAGCGACTTCCCATTCTAAAAGCCAAATACATAGCATTAGCTGGTACTTCCCGTTCAATCTTCTTACGTCGTTCCTCAAGTTGTTTTGGCTCTGGACTAATATTTCTTTCTTGTTTGTCTCTTTTTGGAATAGGACCAAACCATTTCTTTGCCAATTCTTCTACTTCTTCTCTGGTCGTATTTCCTCCAACAACTAAAACAGCATTTTGTGGTCCGTAATGGGTATAAAAAAAGTCCTTTACCTCCTCCATTGTTGCATTGGCTATATGGTCGATATTTTTACCTATCGTAGCCCAATTATAGGGATGTTCTTTATAAATAAGCGGACGCAATTCCAACCAAACATCTCCGTAAGGTTGATTTAAGTAACGCTGCTTAAATTCCTCTATTACCACATTTCGTTGAACTTCCAAACTCTTTGGTGTGAAAGCCAGTTCTAACATTCTGTCACTCTCCAACCACATGGCCGTTTCCAGATTTTGAACCGGAAGTGTATCATAATAGTTGGTTATATCATTATTGGTGAAAGCATTACACTCTCCGCCTGCTAGTTGCAAAGGAGAATCATAATTGGGGATATTTTTAGAACCGCCAAACATCAAATGCTCAAACAAATGAGCAAATCCTGTTCGATTTGGATCTTCGTCCCTGGCTCCTACATCATAAATAATATTGACAACTGCAATGGGTGTTGTCACATCCTGATGAAAAATAACCCGAAGGCCATTCTCCAATTCAAATTTTTCAAATTCGATCATCAAAAATTAAATTTGGCTTGCTGGATTTCGGCTTTAGCAGCTTTAAATTCAGTTAAAATTTCATTTACAATTTCTGCTGCAGGCTTTATTTCATCAATCAATCCAGCAATTTGACCGATTTCCAATTCTCCTTCGTTTAAATCTCCTTCAAACATTCCTTTTTTAGCACGACCACGCCCTAAAAGTTGCTTTAATTCATCAATTGAGGCATCTTTTTCATAAGCCTCTTCTACTCTATGGTAAAACTCATTTTTTATCAATCTAACAGGAGTCAATTCCTTTAAAGTAAGTCGGGTTCCTCCATCCTTGGTCTTCACCACTTCGTTCTTAAAATTCTCATGTGCTGACGATTCAATAGAAGCCACAAAACGACTTCCGATTTGAACGCCATCAGCTCCTAAGTTCATTGCTGCCAACATTCCTCTTCCACTTCCAATTCCGCCTGCTGCAATTAAAGGAATACTCAACTCTTTTTTCACCATTGGAATGAGGGTCATCGTGGTTGTTTCATCTAACCCATTATGCCCTCCGGCCTCAAAACCTTCAGCTACCACGGCATCAACCCCAGCAGCTTCAGCCTTTAAGGCAAATCTTACTCCGGGTACTACATGAACGACTTTTATTCCTTTTTCTTTCAAAAGAGGAGTCCAGGTTTTAGGATTCCCTGCTGAGGTAAAAACGATAGGAACTTGATGTTTTATAATAGTTTGAATGTGTTGATCGATATCCGGATAGATCATGGGAAGATTCACAGCAAAAGGTTTGTCAGTTGCCTCTTTACATTTACGAACATGCTCATCTAACACCTCTGGGTACATTGATCCAGAACCTATAATTCCCAGTCCACCAGCATTGCTCACAGCAGCGGCTAATTCCCATCCTGAGCACCAAATCATCCCTGCTTGAATGATTGGATATTTGATTCCGAATAATTGTGTAATTCGATTTTGATTTGTTTGTTCCATCTCCATTCAACGAATTTAGCAATTTGATTTTGATCTGTCTTTCCCTTGAAATGAATGATTTTTTTTTCGTATCTTAGGTTTTTAAATCGCAGTGATTTACGTAAATTGCGACCTAATTTGACTCATGAAATGAAAAAGTTGGTTCTTTTGTTTATGCTAGTTGGTCTGGGGTGGAGTTCTTCCGCTCAGATTTATAATATGGGCTTTGGAGTTCGAGCTGGTGTAACAAACTTTTTGGGTGACATTGGAGGTGGAGATTTAGCTAGAAATTTTGTCTTTAACATGGAGTTGAAAGATACTCGATGGGCTACAGGTGTCTTTTGGAGGTACCGCTTTCATCCTTTATTTGCCGCACAAGTAAACTTTGGTTACGAACGAATTCAAGGTAGAGATATCAATTCAGAAAACTATGCTCGTAGAGCTAGAAACCTGAATTTCCGAAATGACATGTTTGACCTTACGGCTAAGTTGGAGTATTACCCACAAGTTTTGGCTGTTTCGGATGTTGGATATCGTGGTATTTACCGTTTGGATTATCAAACCTATTTCTTAGTTGGAGTTGGTGGTGTTCTTAACCGACCAAAAGCTGACTATTTAGGAAATAAAGATTACGTTAAGCTTCGTCCTTTAATGACCGAGGGAGAGAAATATTCTCCTATTGCACTGACATTACCATTGGGTGGAGGTTTCTTCTTTACTTACAACAGAGTTCACCGTTACGGATTTGAGTTTAGCTGGAACTGGACATTTACAGATTATTTAGATGATATTAGTGATCGTTACGTTGCTCATACTGATCCTTTAGCGGCTCAAATGGCTAACCAATATGTTCCTGGACCTGGAAAACCAGACGCAGCGAATTTTGAGCCTGGAAGTCCAAGAGGAGATCCTACAGATAGAGATAACTATTTGTTGATTACCGTTTCTTACAGTTATTTGATTCGTACACGAAACAGTTTCTACAGAAACAACTATTCGTGGATGTACGGAAGAAAGAAGAAATGGGGAGGAACAAAAGCGAAGTTCTAGTCTAGCACTTTTCCAATAAAATTGCCGTTGCCGAATATTTTCTTTTCAATCTGAAAAGATCTTTAATCATGTATTTCCATTCTGAGAATTTATAGAATGGAATTGACCAGCGCACAAACATAATTAACATGAATCGTTTGTTGGCTTTTAAATCATCCCAAAAACAACGATCCTGCTCCACAATAGCAGAATCTAACACCTTTGTATTTGGAAACATAGCCGAAAGTTCTTGAATATTTGGCCTTAACATGGTGTCAATAGGGTCGTTATGAAAAGGGAAATTATACGGTACTGTAACAATGATTTTATCTCCTGTTGAAAGAACCTCCAGAATTGAATCACAAATTAACTGAGGTTGTGGTAAATGCTCCAATAAGTTTGAACAAAGTACACTCTTCACTCCCAAATCGGATAACTTTTCTCTAAACTCCTTTTGGTTTAAATCCCCTACAAGGTCTACTCCTTCATCATCTTTAATATCAGTATGTAGAACTTTTAACCCTTTCTTCTCTAAAGGAGCAAAGATGTTATTGTGAATATGAGGCTGTGTTTCGGTTCTAAACACCAAACGAGAACTCCCTACATTTAAAAGTGGAAAATCACCTTCTTTAAATTCTGTTTCAAGTGCTTTTTGTATCCATTTGGATTCTTCAACTAACATTGCCTCAATTGATTTAAAATGAATTTATATTCTTTTTCAATTCGCTTACTTCCTTTTGTTAAAAAGTCATTTGCCAATTGTTTATTTTTTTCTTTCGTGGTAGAATCAATTGGAAATAAACCTCCATTGATTTCATTCAATAAAATACCGCATGAATGCTCTCTCACAAAAAGGTCTAAATTACCAATATTATCAGTGATTACCACTTTTAGACCCGCTCTAAGATATTCAGCAAACTTTACCGGAAAAGCCACCTTATTCGTTACAGAGTCAGACCGAATGAGAATTCCATAATCTGCCATCATTAAAAAAGGAGAAACCTCTTCCGGCGCAAGCCAATGATTCTGTACCTGATTTGGAAAGTCTCTCATTAGCTTTTCAACCTGCTCTGTCTTCTCACATAATAGAATCAGTTTACAACGAGCATTCATTTTTAACTGAGAGACAAAAAATTCCTCCATCAATTCAAAAGATTGCCATCCGGCAATTGAGCCACTATAAACCAAAACAACATCATCATTGGACAATTGATAATCTGAACGATTTTTAGGCATTACTTGCTCATGTAAACGATTCAGCGTACATGGAATGATGGCATGTTTTTCTTCTTTGTAATCAAAAGCTCTCTTCCAATAATCCACCAAATTTTGAGTGACCGCAATTCGGTAATCGACATTTAACACACTAAATTTTTCTACTTGCCGTAAACTTTCACAGAGCTTAGAATCTCCTAACATATCAAACTCTACATACTGCTCATACTCTGCCCCTCTGCCGTCTAAAATAACACATTTGGCTCGCTTCAACCTCTTCATTTTAATTCCTAAATAAGCTGGGATTGAATTTCGGCCAATGATGCGGACATTCTTTTTAAAGAGAAGAAAGAAGAACAAAAGAATGCTATTCCATTTCCAAAACTTCAATTTGGGCACCATTGGAAAAACCGCAGAATTCGAGTATAATTCCTTTATTTTTCGCTTGTTTTCACTGTAATTACGAATGGAAATAAAACTCACCAATTTTATAGGCTCCTGTTCCAACTCACTCAAATAGGCACATACATCTACCACCTGGCTATTAAAAACACCAGAGGGAGTATCACCTACTGTTAAATAAACGATCATTTTGATGGTTGGTTTAGGAGTGATTTGTAATCAAAATCAAGCTCGTAATTCTTAGTAGCATACTTTAAAAACTTGCGCAAAATAGCAAGATTATGCCTAGACAACATTTTAGGGTGAGAAATAAAGTGCATGAGTTCATGCTCATCTAAAAACTGCTTGTAGCTTTTAAGGTTAAACTGATGCATCAATTCGATGGAGATCATTTCAACCTCAGAAGACTTTGCCTCGCCAGTATGTTTTGGAATTACTCCCTGCCCTTTGCCGATAGAACGAACTCCCATTTTAAACAAAATCTTTTTCCAGAGCTTTGTAGTTAAGGTGTCCGCCTGTGATTCCCGAACCGAAATTGGGATTTCATGATACCCCCCTTTTGGATTTTCAATGGTTACATCCTCATTAAAACGATAAGGTTGATTTACTTTCACCGTAGAAAAATCAAACTGTTGGGCATTAGAAATAGTCGTTACACCTGGCAAAACAGAAAAGTCATTCGTAATACCGTACTGATCAAAAAACGGCTTAAAATGTTGAAAAGGCTGAATACTCCACCCCCCTGCCCGGAAAGAATCAACAGCATGGTAATCAAGAACTCCAAAATCCTTTAGAATCTCCATACTAGCTTCCCAAATGTTC
>JAKSBJ010000205.1 GCA_022361195.1 Flavobacteriales bacterium | reverse complement strand
ATAGAATATGAAATCAACCTAGGTGACGATATTCAGCCAGAGAATATTAAGATTCCATCGCTAGTTTTACAACCGTTTTTAGAAAATGCCATCTGGCACGGACTTTCCTCAAAGGAAGAAGATAAAAAGCTTTGGATAAACGTGTCAAGAATTGATGATTATCACATTGAATTAACTATTCGCGATAATGGCGTCGGCCGATATGCTGCGGAAAAAGCGAAGGAAAATAGAGTACTTAAAAGAAAATCGGTAGGTATTGAAATTACTAGGGAACGTCTAGCAAACTTTGCCAAAGATTATCAAAACGAATTTGATGTAACTATTCTAGATTTATTTCATGAAGATGGTCGACCTTCTGGTACTGAAATTGTTTTAAAAATACCTACTATTTAAGGTGTGTTCTAGCAACATCTTCCAATTCTGCATACCAGTTTTCTCCAAATTTTCTAATTAGGGCATCCTTAACGAACTTATAAATTGGCACTTTTAATTCTTCTCCAAGACTACAGGCTGGGTCACAAATAAGCCATTTGTGATAATTAACCGCAGTGAATTCTGAGTATTCGCGAACCCTTATGGGATACATATGACAAGAAATGGGTTTTTTCCATTTTATAGCCCCATCATTATAAGCAGCTTCCAGTCCGCATTTGGCTATTTCGTTTTCATCGAAAATCACATAGGCGCACTCACTATTATTGACCAAAGGAGTTTCCCATTCACCATCTTCCCCTTTTATAAAAGCTCCTTGGTTTTCGATGGCCACTACCCCCTCATTTCTTAAATAAGGTTTCACCTTTTGATAAATATCTACTAAGATTTCTGTCTCAGAATCTTCTAACGGAGCACCAGATTCGCCATCAACACAACAAGCACCCATACACGCGCTTAAATTGCACACAAAATCGTTTTCTAAGATTTCTTCGGAAATAAGTGTTTTACCTATCTGGAACATAACGGGTTTAAAAATGCAAAAATACCCTAAAATGAACCTGGTTTTGTCAAACTGCCTTCTTCTTTTAAAAACTCTTTAATTCCT
>JAKSBJ010000207.1 GCA_022361195.1 Flavobacteriales bacterium | reverse complement strand
TTATACTCCCACAGCGAATTTTGAGCCCGCCCTTTTTGGTGGATCATTCTCACGAGGTGCATAGATCCGGTCGGCATTTCAATGCTATCCTCAACGGTTGAATCAGCCTTAACCCAAAGATCAAAATCAGAGTCGTTATAAATTTGATAATCAACTGTATGAACAGGGTCACATGAAGTAAATACGAAAGCGATTACGCCTAAAAAAAGAAAATTGGTTAACAGCTTATTTTTCATACGTTTAAATACTTTATCTTTAATCTAAATCGTCATTCGTAATCACAAATTCTACAATCAATCGTTCATCGTGATCTCCTTCATTTACAACACTTTTTGACCAATTATCAGCATTTTGCCAGTCCTTAGTCAACACCTTCTCTCCTTCAATTTTCACACTATCTCCAGGAAAAGTTGGAACGATTGGTGAATCAGCAGCCTTTCCAGAGGTGCTTTCATCGATGTGGGTTATGGTAGTTCCCGCACCTATGTATGTAGAATCCAAAATGACTGTATCAGAAGTATTATAAGCCCAGATATCGTAATCTGAAAGGTTGGTGATGTTCGTTTCACGGTCGTGATTATGATCACAGGAAACAAGACCTAAGGCCGTAAATGACGCGATAAAAAACCTGGCTATAATTTGTTTGTTCTTTGACATATGCCAATATTAAAGTTTGACTTTGATAAAACTACACATCATCAGACCTGGCAGTTGTCTGAGTTTTGAAATTTAAATCGCTATAATACGCAAATGGCATTGATTTACTAACAAATGGGTAATTGTAGGGTTTGTTTCGTAAATTTGCTCATGCTCAATCGTTATACTCAAGCCCTTTTAGCTGTTTTAGTTTTCTTTTGTTCTTTTGGTTTTCAAGCCAAAGCTCAATCATCCAATTTTGACATGAAAACAGAGCTCAAACGATTAGCTCAACTGGATTCTTTTCCTGCAAATGCTGGTTTTTATAATACGCAGGGCGTTGAATACTTTAAACGTCAAATTCCTTACGCACCAACTGATTTTAAGCGTTATACCCTCATTTACGAAATGTGCTGGCAATACATCTATGCCGGATATCCTGACAGTGCCTTAGTATACATGGATGAGATTCCGGACGAAGCCTGGGAAAATGCTCGAAAAACAAATCCTGCTTACGACAAATTCATGATGTCAGGGCTGTGTCATTTGCGTATTGGAGAACAGGCCAATTGCCAAAATAACCACAATGCTTTTTCCTGCATTTTACCTTTAAACGACCAAGCTCAACATAAAGACCGTTCCGGTTCAGAAAAAGCAATAGAATTCTACCAAAAAGCCCTTGAAAGAAGCCCGAATTATTACACTGCCCGTTGGTTGATGAACATCGCCTATATGACTTTAGGAAAGTATCCCAATGAGGTACCTGAAGAATATTTCATTGACTTTAAGCACTTTCCACAAGACGAAAGCACTCCTTATTTTAAAAATATAGCAGATGAATTAGGAGTAGCAACACTTGGCTATTATGGAGGTAGTATTGTTGAAGATTTTAACAATGATGGCTTTTTAGATTTGTTCACCACCTCCGGTGATTTAGAAACCAACTGTGAATTGTACATCAACAATGGTAAAAATGGCTATGATCGTATGACCGAAAAAGCCAATTTAACAGGAATTACAGGTGGTGGTAATTTAACACATGCCGATTATAACAATGACGGATTTGTAGATATTTACATTATTAGAGGTGGTTGGTTAGGTAAACATGCCGGTAAATACCACCCCAATTCTTTGCTTAAAAATAACGGCGATGGCACTTTTACAGATGTGACCTATGATGTGGGAATACTTGGTTACTTCCCTTCTCAAGCCGCTTCCTGGGCCGATTTCAACAATGATGGATGGCTGGATTTGTTTGTTGGAAATGAAAACGGATACTCTAAATTATATCAAAACGAAAAGGGAACTTTTAAAGACATTAGTGGTATTTGTGGTGTCTTTACGCAAGACTTTGTAAAGGCCTCTTATTGGGGTGATTATAATAATGACGGTTTGCAAGACTTATTTGTCTCTGTTTGCGGAGCAGAAAACCACCTTTATAAAAACAATGGTCCCGATGCCAACGGCCAGTATACCTTTATTGATGTAGCTCAAGCTGCTGGTGTAGCTAATCCAATTTGGAGTTTTTCTACTTTTTTCTTTGACTTTAACAATGATGGATTTTTGGATTTGTTTTGCTCCAGCTATCCTTCAGATGTGCATAGCCTGGCTCAGCAGTATGTTGAGGACACTGCAAATGTTCAATTTTCAGGATTCTACCTCAATAATGGAGATGGCACCTTCACCGATATAGCTAAAGAAGTTAACCTGCACCGTTCTATCGAAGCAATGGGCTTAAACTTTGGAGATATTGACAATGACGGATTCTTAGATTTCTATGTAGGAACCGGTTACCCTCAATTTGATGCTTTAATGCCAAACCTCCTATTTAAAAATGTAGAAGGAAAGCACTTCTTAGAAGTTGGAGATGCTGGATTTGGTCATTTGCAAAAAGGTCATGGAATAGGATTTGGGGACCTGGACAATGATGGTGACCAGGATATTTACATGAATTTGGGTGGATTTATGGAAGCTGATAAGTTTTGGAACGTTTTATTGGAAAATCCAGGCAATGACAACAATTGGATCACCTTAAAACTAGAAGGTGTTAAGTCTAACAGATCGGCTATTGGAGCTGAAATTACCATTGCGGCCTCTGGTAGTTCAGGCCAACGAAAAATTTATAGAGTTGTGAGTCCAGGTGGTAGTTTTGGTTCTTCGAGCTTACAGCAGGAAATTGGCTTAGGAGATTGTGATGCAATTGACTGGATAGAGATAAACTGGCCAAAATCAGGTATTGTTCAAAAATTCAAGAATGTTGAAATCAACAAAGTCTATCAAGTCAAAGAAGGACAAAAGAAGCTTTCTGAGGTAAAAACTATCCCAATTAAACTTGCTGGAAGCCAGAATAATCACCACCATCATCATCATTAATTTCATTTGGTAAAAAGTCTTACATTCGTTAAAGAATTTGACAAACCCAAAGACGATTATACGATGAAAAAGACTTACTTATTTCTACTTGGAGCCATACTTTTAGCCTTACCAGCTTGTTACATCAGCAAATCTCTTGATCGGGAAGTTCCTGTGCGAATTGAAGCTGTTTTTCCTCTCTCTATCATTAACAATGGGAATTCTCAATTCAGTAAAACCGAAAATGAAGCTCTTTACAAAGAGAAATTCATTGAAGGTATGAAAGCTGAATTCGTCAATAGCCAGGTCGTTATCAATGAAACCAATCCTGAATTTACCATCAACGTTTCAGAAGTAACACTCACCGAATCAACCAGTATTGAAACAGTAAATGACACCACTTCCGATGATCATGGTAAAGAATTTGAGCTCACCAAACTGGCATATATGGCTAAGGGAACAGTTGTTCGCAACAGTGATAAAGTGAGTTATGACTGGTATGCAACAAAAGACAAGGAAGAAAAAGTTACCTCATTGCGCAGTGCTGGGCAAATCGTAACCGGATCGAACAAAGAAAAAAACGAATACCGCGAAAAAGAACTAGATGAAGGTGATGTAGAGGATTTAATGTGGAAATGTGGACGTCGTTCGGGAAATAGCGTTGTCAAGGAAATTATCCGCTCTATAAAGTAAACTCCTCTCCTATTTCAGTTACTTTTCTTTTGTGAGACCATTGATGTTGCAAGAGGTCCAGAATCAACTTCCCAGCAAAAAACAAAATCATAAACCAGAAGGTTTTCCCTCCTACTTGGATCATTAAGAATCCGCAAGCGATAATAAATACATGAATAAGCACGATCCTTTTGTAAGGACCAAACATTAGTTGGGGAACGGTGGTCTGTTTATATTCCTTCTTCCCAATAAAGTTGACAATGAAGGATATTAAATGTGAGATGATTAGTCCTAGAATGGCCCAGTCCATTATGCCAGTTTCTGGTAAAGGAATTAATTTAAAAATAGGAACACTACCTTCCATTGCTTCAGGACCAAACAATCGGTAAATAAATACTCCATGCACTAAACAAAAAATGAAATAATGAATGATAAAAAAAGGAATCAAGAAAATTCGAAGGCAACCCAAAGGTAATTGGGCATCCTTTTGTTTCACGCCCAAATCCATCTTCCCCATAGCCATTTTAATAATGTTAAAAGCCCCAATAATCAAGTTCTCTATCCAAAACAAACTCAACATCTCGTAAAGCGACCAATCCCTCAAAATAGCAAATACAGCAATGACCAGATTAATCAGGATCAAGGAAAACACATCATATGATCTGGAATTTACCCCTAACATTATACTCGCAAATTAAACCAATTAATTCAAAAGGTTGACCGTAAATTCCCTTAGTCCTTCCTTAAATTCAGTCAAAAAAATTCCGCAAGGTTCTCCAACCCTGCGGAATAAACAAACACGAAAACTGATTTACTCAGCAATCCAAACTATTTCAAGATTGGAAACTTTTGAAAACTTAATCCCATCAAGGGATTCGTTATAATGTCTTACAAAACCTTCAGTGGCTTTCCACTTCATTTCTTTTGATTTAAGCATAACCAATTCGTATATTTCTACATTGGTATGTGCTTCATATGTCTGATGAATATATTCTTCCGGATAAACATTGTACACCATTGGAAAAGAGCCATCTTTTGGTGCAGCTCCCTCCAATCTTTCTTTGTTTCGAACTTCATTCTCAGTAACAGTTAATATTAAACGCTCTTTATTCTTATAAGATCCTTTTGTTTTTCCGGCAAAAGCCCATGTTCCTTTTGTTATTACTTTAGTTCCGCCGGTAACTTCTGATATTTCAATTTCGGTACTTCCTTTACTCACAAAATCATAGTCGATGTATCTTTCCCAACTACCGTCTTTATTGATTTTTAAGGAATACTCATTAATCGTCTGGGTTTCTGTCCCTGTCAGAGTAGATCCATTATCATAGTGTAATTCTTTAGATACGGTAATTTGCTCACCTGTACCTTCAATTGTCGTATTAAAGACTAGACTCGGAGAATCATTTTCCTCTTTAGAATCAATGGACGATAATTTCCACTCCCCACTTAAACGCGCCTTTCGGCTTAACAAACTCATTGCCGGATCCTCTTCTCCTTTTTTACAAGAAGGAGTAATAAAGAACAATAATAAGACAGCAAAGACTGATAAATGTTTTGGGTTCATATTCATCGTTTAGTTTCAACAATGATAGAAAGTCATAATTGCTTTTCGAAGTATTTTAAAACAACATTCGAGCTTATTTATACCGATCTAAACGTATGAGGAAAAATTCCTTTCTTATACGACTCCAAAAAATTGTTCACTCAATAAAAAAGTAATTCAGCCATCTTCAAGGCTTGCAAGACATCCTTAATTGCTTATCTTTGCCGTTCTAGTTCTTTGGGGCCGACTTGGATTTGACTGCAATTGCGGTAGGTGTCTAAGCATGTCGAGCAATGTTATTCTCTCGTTAAACGATTAGCAACTCAAGAATAATTGACAACAATAATTCTTACGCGTTAGCTGCGTAATCCGGACTAAGTCTGATTACCTTAATTCCAGCCGAAGTAAAGTAGGCGGAACTAACTTCCCTTCGGTTATGCTGTCTAAACAGGCCGGTTTTGGGAATCGAATTTTAGACTAGTCCGTGCAGGGCTGTGATGCATGGGCGAATTTAATCGCAGCTTAGATTATGTGTAGGGTGTCTATGCCCGGCTCATAGTTGAAGTTGAATCATAGAATAAACATGTAGAAAGGATATTGACTCATTGTTAGGACGAGGGTTCGATCCCCTCCGGCTCCAC
>JAKSBJ010000389.1 GCA_022361195.1 Flavobacteriales bacterium | reverse complement strand
GGAATATTGGATTGGGCCGATAAAATTGATGACAGTTTAGCTAAATATTAAAATCACTAAAAGAGGGTATTTTTTAATAATTCTTTTGATAAGCAGGATGATCTGCAAACCGAAGTCGAATTATGATTAAATTTGCAAACCTTACAATGAAATAACATGATAGAAACAGACATTATAATTATTGGTGCCGGACCGGTTGGAATTTTTACCGTTTTTGAAGCGGGACTTTTAAAGTTGAAGTGTCATTTGATTGATTCACTTCCGCAACCTGGAGGGCAATTGACAGAAATCTATCCAAAAAAACCTATTTACGATATCCCGGGATATCCTACTGTAGATGCAGGAGAGTTAATTGATAACTTGATGGAACAATCTGCTCCATTTAAACCTGGATTTACATTAGGAGAGTCAGCAGTGACAATTGACGAGACGGATGATAATCATTTCATTGTAACAACAAATAAAGGAACACAGCACAGAGCTCCTGTTGTTATGATTGCTGGTGGATTAGGAGTATTTGAACCTCGTAAACCACCTGTTGAAAATTTAGAGCAATTTGAGGATAATGGGGTTGAATACATCATTAAAGATCCTGAATTTTACCGCGGTAAAAAGGTAGTTGTTGCTGGTGGAGGTGATTCAGCACTGGATTGGGCAATTCACCTGGTAGAGAAAAATATTGCTTCTGAATTGTCATTAGTGCACAGACGTTCATCTTTCCGTGGACATTTAGATTCTGTTCAAAAGGTAATGGATTTGGCCGAGGCTGGTAAATTGAAATTAATTACCGAAGCTGAGGTTGTTGGTATTAATGGAAACGGAACGGTTGATTCGGTTGAAATTAAACACAAAGACGGAAGTCAAATCACGAAAGAAACAGATCATTTTGTTCCATTATTTGGATTAAAGCCAAGTCTTGGACCAATTGCTGATTGGGGACTTGAAATTGAAAAGAACGCCATTAAGGTCGATACACGTGATTATTCAACAAACCGTGAAGGAATTTACGCCATTGGTGATGTCAATACGTATGACGGTAAATTGAAATTGATTCTTTGTGGATTCCACGAAGGAACAATCGCTGTTCAATCTGCCTTTGCACGAATTTTTCCGGATAAGAAAAACGTTCTTAAGTATACTACAGTTAACGGAGTAAACGGATTTTAATAGTATTGTTTTAGAGCAGGAGATCTTATTCTCTTGCTCAATACTAATTACTTTCAAGGTCGGTTTTCCCAATCTACATGTAAGCCCATGGTTCCTCCAAGGCGATAAAAAATGCCTTGTGTTTCCGTGATGTTTACAAAGTTGGAATCTTCCTTTGCTTTTTCAAATTCAATATCATAGTCCGGTAACGGCTGTGAAATGATAGAATCTGTCATGGCTGGTAGAAGTTGGACATTGGCTTTGTATTTTCTGTTGAGTTTATAGACAAAACGCTTTAAGCCTTTGGTTTGATATGGATCACTGGCCAGCGCTATATTCTCTAACTCATTGTCCTGTGCAACCCAATAGGAGTAGTAGACATTTTCAGTACTGTGTTGAGCCAGCGTATCCAAAAAGATATGTTCTTCAGGAATGCCCATTTCCATGGCATATAATTTCATAATTTTGGCTTCAGAGTATTCGGTATAAACCGCTCCACCAGAGAAAATAATGTTTTTGGTCATGCCCTGGTCCCAAAGGTATTTGGCCCAATAAACACGTAATTTCATAACTCTGTTCCAACTGCTATCTCTAAATGGAACTCCAGGAATAATCACTCCATCAAAAGGAGCAAACTGTGCTTGTGCCTGACTATATTGTTTGTGTGGACGGCTGTACTTACATGAAGTTGCTAAGCTTAGACAGGCTAATAAAGAAAGAATATAAATAATAGGTCTCATACAATTAAAACAAAGTTGGTGCTAAATGGTTCATAACAAAATAATAAATTTGCAGTCGCATGGAAAATACAATTACAATATACGTCATCGATCGTGAGGGAGTAAAACATGAGTTAGAAGCCCCAACGGATATGAACATGAATGTGATGGAAGTTTGCCGATCTTACGAGCTTCCGGTTGAAGGTCGTTGTGGTGGAATGGCCATGTGTGCGACCTGCCAATGTTATTTAGAATCGGATCATGAATTGCCTGAGCAATCGGATTCGGAATTGGATATGTTGGATGAGGCATTCTTTGTAGAAGACAATAGCCGTTTGGGATGTCAGTTGCAAATTAACGATAGTCTTGACGGTATTGTATTGCGATTAGCTCCTGAGGGGAATTAAATCTTCTTAAACACTTTCAGTTTTTCCTGGTTAGAGCTTACGACAATCATATCTCGAATTTGAATCAAGGCTTTCACGTCTGTATTGACAAAGAAGCCCGACTCTTGTGGAGAAAGTGCTTTAAAGCTACCTTTTCCATCTCCTAACAAAACACTTCCACGGCCACCATCGTAACGAATAGTTTCTATTTCGGCAGAGAAGTTGTTACCAGCAGCAACAATATCTAAATTTCCGTCTCCATCAAAGTCGGAGATAACTGTTCCGTTTAATGGTCCCATTTGAGCATAAGAAGGTAAACGTTGTAAAACAAATCCCGAATCGGATGAAAGGAGAATTGAACTAGAGAAATTCGTCGCTGAGATATGCAATGCCGAGTCCAGTGCTGTTTGCCCGTAAATCTCTTTTAAGTCGGCCTGGGCAAATTCATTGTAGGTAGGGAATTTATTGGCAATAAATGGCATTTGTTCTGAGGAACAAGATCTACCCCTAACCGGAAAGCATGTTCCGTTTTGATGCTCTCCCAAAACGATATCGTAAGTTCCGTTTTGATCAAAATCATCCACATAAATCTCCAACGGATGATCATTAGATGGATGGAATTTGTTGTTTTCTCCGATGTTTCCAATCACATAATCATTGACTCCATCTCCATTAAAGTCCCCCTTTTCAATAGACATCCACCAACCCACAGTTTGATCAAGATTATACTGTGCCGTTACATTTTTAAAGACTCCATCTGTATTCTCAAAGAATGAAATTGGCATCCATTCTCCAACACAAATCAAATCCAAATCTCCGTCTCTATCAAAGTCATCAAAAAGAGATGAAGTCACCAATCCAGGTCCTAATAAGTCAGAAGAGTTGATTGTTGCCTCCTTGAAAAAACCGCCATCGTTACGAAGCAATATACTCCGCGGAGCAAAAGGGTAATATCCCGGAATTTGACGTCCTCCAACAAATAAATCCAAATCTCCATCTCCGTCATAATCTCCCGAGCTTACACTTTGCCCAGAGGTAACTAAAGGAGGAAGGCGTTGAGTGCTTTCATTAGTGAAATTTCCTTTTCCGTCATTGATGTACAATTGATCCAATAATTTATCCGAATTATAAGTGACTTCATTTGAACCAGAGACAACATAAAGATCAAGGTCACCATCATTCTCAATGTCAATGAACAAGGATCCCATCTCTTCACGAGCTGTTTCTTTTGACCATGGTCCACTTTTAGGAATGAACTGTCCGCTTAAATTTTGGATGAATAATTTACCACTATAGTCGCGCGATCCGGACACATATAAATCTTCTAAACCATCGCCATTGGCATCGCCTTTTGAAATAAAAGGCCCCAGCTGTGACATTTTGTGCGGAAGTAAAGTTTCAAACGCAAAGTCATCTACTTCAATCTCCTCATGACGGTGGTTGATGACATTTTCCGCCTCGGTGAAAAGTAGTGCTTGTTTTGTAGCTGGAAGATTAAGTGGTTTAGCATCTGCATACTTTAACTTTAAAGTTTGATTGGTTTTTACATTGGTTCGGTGAATACCATTTCCATCATTAAAAACAACTGTTAATTCATCAACTTCACTGACTTTTCCAAGTCCAAAATGTAAATAAGGCTCAACGCTCGATTGATAACCACGGGTAGTGTACATTTCTTGATAGTAAGTTTCTCCACCAGCTTTAACGGTAACTTTAGCTCCTTCAAATCGCTTGTCGCATTCAATTCGTAAGTATTGATTGGTTGACTTGAGCTTGTTCTCCATGACAAAAGATGCGTCTTCCATATTGTTGACGATTAAATCCAAATCACCATCATTGTCCAGGTCGGCATAAGCGGCTCCATTTGAGTTAATAGGTTGATCCAGTTTCCATTCTTCAATCACTTTTTTAAACTTCAAATCGCCCATGTTTTTGAAACAGTAATTTTCAATTTTACTTGATTCGGTCAAACTTAAAATGTCCTCAAAATCTGTTTCATCATAACTGATGGACTCAATGTAGCGGTTGTAATCCGTATCTCTCAAATCACGACGATAGCCATTAGTGACAAATAGATCCTTTAGTCCATCATTGTCAAAATCGGCAAATAACGGAGCCCATGACCAATCCGTTTTTGAAACTCCCGCCAATTGTCCAACGTCCGAGAAAGTACCATTGCCATTATTAATTTGTAGTGCGTTAAACATATATTGGTAATGATTTCCATCTTTTACAGCTTTCCAAAATATATCAGGATTCATACCTCCCATGGTCTTTTTAGCAATGATATGGTCCTCACTAATCATATCCACGGTCATGATATCAATTAAACCATCGTTGTTAAAGTCGGCAGCATCGTTCCCCATTGAGAAGTTAGGAATGTGACCAATTCGTTCTTGTAATTCTTCCGAGAAAGTTCCGTCTCCGTTGTTGATGTACAAGAGATCTGGAGCAACATAATCATTAGCGATATAAATATCCTGAAATCCATCATCATTTAAGTCGGTAATGGCAATACCTAAGCCATAAGCATCATTTTGAATTCCTGCATTTCTACTTATATCCACAAACTTTCCGTCTACATTTTCCATTAATATGTCAGAGTAAGGATAGTTGGAACGGTTTGGATAGCGACTAAAAGCAGCAGGGTAGGGACGATTCATGATGTAGAGGTCCAAATCACCGTCGTTGTCCATGTCAAAGAAGGCCGATTGATTGGTAGAACTGATAACGTTTAATCCATATTCCTCACTTTTTTCAGAGAAGGTGTTGTCCTGATTGTTGATGTATAGCAGGTTGGTTCGATTTTCATTAAAAGTCTCCAAGCCTGATCGGGAAACGTAGATATCCAAATAACCATCCTGATTAACATCGGCCATCGTAACTCCTGTGTGCCACCCCTCTGCAGTTTGACCGTCCAGGGCTTTATCAGAAATATCCTCAAACTGCATGTTTCCATTGTTCAAATAAAGCTTATCGGCCACTTGATTTCCGGTAAAGTACAAATCACTTAAACCATCGTTGTTTATGTCTCCAACAGCTACACCTCCTCCATTGTACATATATTGGAAATTGAGGTAATTAAAGGTGTCAGTTTCGGTGATTGTATTTTTAAAATTAATGCCTGAATGCTCCGCCGAAACAGTCTCAAAATACATTTCGGTTTTCTCTTCTGTAACTGTATCTTCTACATTTTCTTCGGGACTTCCTGAACAGGCATAAAAAGTCAACAAGGGTAGAGAAAAGAGAACGAATCGAAATTTGAATTTGTTTGGCTGGTATTGCATCTTTATGAATCTTATCGGGCCGATAATTATTGGTGTATCAATCCTTTAAAGATAACCAATTTTCGGCTATAGCAAATGGGTTTTATGGATAACGTACCTATCCTTTAATAAGTTGCCGTTTAAAGACTCAAAACAGGGTCTATTTTAACAACTTAAAGCTTTTTAGTTTGGAATTGTTAGAGGAGATGATGAACCAATCCTCAATACGAATCATATCCTTGGCATCAGTGTTCACAAAGAAACCGGATTCTTGTGGAGCTAATTGGGTGAAATTACCGGCTCCATCTCCCAATAAAAGAATTCCACGCCCACCATCATAACGAATGGTTTCTACTTCAACACCAAAGTTATTTCCAACACCTAAAATGTCCAAATTTCCATCCTTATTGGCGTCTAAGACCTGAATGCTATTGATTGGTCCCATTTGAGTATAGCTTGGAAGACGAACGAGTCGATATCCATCTCCATTTGAAAGTAGAATGGAACTACTAAAGTTTGTAGCTGAAAAGTGCAGGGCAGAATCCAATTCACTTTTACCGTAAATTTTTTCTAAATCAGCTACTGCAAAATCATCATAGGTTGGGAACTTCTGTTTAATAAATGGCATTTGTTCTGAAGAGCATTGACGTCCACGAACGGGATAACAATGTCCGTTTTGGTATTCTCCCAGAACAATATCATAGGTTCCGTTTTTATCAAAATCCTCTACATAAATCTCTAAAGGATGTTCAGGAGACGGATGAAACTTATTGTTTTCGCCAATGTTTCCAACTACGTAATCATTGACTCCATCACCATTAAAATCTCCTTTTTCTATGGACATCCACCAACCTATGGTGTTTTCCAAATCCAACTTTTCAGTGACGTTTGTGAAAGTTCCTTTATCATTCTCAAAGAAGGTAATTGGCATCCATTCTCCAACACAAATCAAATCCAAATCTCCATCTCCATCAAAGTCATCCCAAAGTGATTCAGTAATTAATCCCGGCCCAATAATATCTGGAGAGGACTTAGTAATGTCTTTAAAAACACCTTCATTATTTTGTAATAAAACACTGCGTGGAGCAAATGGGTAATATCCCGGAACCTGACGACCTCCAATGAATAGGTCTAAATCTCCATCTTTATCAAAATCACCAGAGGTTAACCGTTGTCCTGACATTGGCATTGGGGGAAGACGTTTGGCCGTTTCGTTGACAAAATTTCCCTGACCATCATTCACATAAAGTTGGTCTTGTAAATAAGGTGAATTGTGTTTATGTTCATTTGATCCACTAATGACGTAAAGATCCAGGTCACCGTCGTTTTCAATGTCAAAAAAGTGTGACCCAAGTTCTTCTCTAAAGGTTTCATTTTTCCATGGGCCATCCTTTTTCATGAATTCTCCAGATCCTGATTGAATGTATAATGTCCCGGCAGAATAAATGGAACCGGAAACATAAAAGTCTTCCAAACCATCTCCATTTACATCTCCTTTAGATAGGAAAGGTCCTAATTGGGACATCTTATTTGGAAGTAGAACTTCCCTTTCAAAATCATCTACAAAAAACTCCTCGTGTTGATGGTCAACTAAGGGTTCTTCTTTGAAATAAGGGCTTACATTGGAATCCTTTTTATTTCCTGATTTAGCTTGGGAATAGTTGATGGTTAAAGTTTGATTAGTTGCCACATTTTGTTGTTGGACAAGTTTTCCGTTTTGGTACTCAATAATCAACTCATCAATTTTTTCAACCGATCCCAAACCAAAGTGCAAAATAGGTTCTACGCTTGATTGATAACCACGAATGGGATGCATTTCCTGATAAAAGGTTTGATCACCAACTTTGACTGTAACCTTGGCACCGTTAAAGTTTTTGTCTCCTTTAACACGTAGGTAACGATTAGGTCCCTGAAGTTTATTTTCCAGAATCATAGAAACCTCATCCATATTGTTTAGGATCAGGTCTAAATCGCCATCATTATCCAAATCGGCATAAGCAGCACCATTGGTGTTTACAGGAGTATCTGTTTTCCAATCTTTCATAACTTTTCGGAATTTTAGATCTCCCATGTTCTTGAAATAGTAGTTTGGGATTTTGGTTGTTGGAGCAAGGTCTAATAGGCTCCCGATAGATTCCATATCATCTACCTTTTCTCTTTCTTTATTGAACTTTTTAGCAAAATCATTGTCTCGAATGTCTCTTCGATAACCGTTGGTGATTAATAAATCCTTCAAGCCATCATTATCAAAATCGGCAAATAGGGTAGTCCATGACCAGTCTGTTTTAGAAACACCTGCCATCTGTCCAATGTCCGAAAATGTTCCATTTCCATTATTCAGTTGCAAGGTGTTGAACATGTATTCAAATTGATTCCCTCTTTTGGCTGATCCCCAGAAATCATCAGGATTCATTCCTCCCATATTTTTCTTGGAGCGGATGTGATCTTCACTGACCATATCTGCTGTCATGATATCAACCAAGCCATCATCGTTAAAGTCCGCAATGTCATTACCCATAGCAAATTGGGAGTTGTGATTGGTGCGTTCTTTCACCTCATTAACAAAGGTTTTGTTTCCTTGATTAATGTACATGAAATCGGAATTAACATAATCGTTAGAAACATAAATATCCAGGAAACCGTCATTATTTAAATCCGATACTGATAGCCCTAAACCATAACCATAGTTTTGAATTCCTGCTTCTTTACTAATGTCAACAAACTGCCCATCACGGTTCTCATAAATTTGGTCAGAGTATGGAAAATTATCCAAATTAACGGTAATGTGAACTTCATTGTTTTCATAAGGCTTATTCATAACATAGAGATCCAAGTCTCCGTCATTGTCCATGTCAAAGAAAACGGCTTGATTGGTTGCTCTGCCTGAATTGATACCATATTCAGCTCCTTTTTCACTAAAGGTGTTGTCACCATTATTGACAAAAAAGAGGTTTTGCAATAGTTCACCGTCTGTGTCTAATCCAGAGCGGGAAACATAAATATCTAAATGACCATCTTGATTTACGTCAGCCATGCTTACTCCAGTATGCCAGCCTTCAGCAGCAAGCGAACCAATTGCCTTTTCAGTTATATCTTCAAACTGCAAGTCACCTTTGTTGAGGTAGAGTTTGTCTTCAACTTGATTTCCTGTGAAATATAAATCACTTAAACCATCATTGTTAATGTCACCAACAGCAACTCCGCCACCATTATAGATGTATTGAAAATTAATATAATTGAAACTATCATTTTCTACCAAATTGTTGGAGAAATTAATGCCAGAATGCTCCGCGGAAACGGGCTCAAAAAACATTTGTTCTATCTCAGTTTCTCCATCGGTTTTATCTTGCTCTGAAGAGCCTGAACAGGCGATTAAAAATAGAGGAAAGCTTAATAATAAGTAGCGATGCTTTATTGAGGTCATTGAGTTAGTGCTTAAGTTTTTCTTCCTCTTTAAAATTAGGAAAAAGCCTTGTTACGAATGAAAACGAATGACCAATAAACGCTTAAAAAGGACGAAAGTTGCTAGTGATCACCATAGAAATGATGGTCATCGATAGGATTTTCATTTTTATAACCATTGTTGTCGTAACGGTTATTGATGAAGATAATATCTTCTGATTCTTCCTCCTCAATCATTCCATTTCCATTGTCATCAATTGCCCAAAGGGTGTTGTCATGAATGTAGTTGTCTTTTAGGATAACTTTTTTAGTCCCAAAAACATAGACACCAACGGCTCCACATCCGTTAATATCACAAGATTCTATGGTAATGTTCTCGCCCATATCTGTGGCGAATACATTTCCTACACAACTACGATCAATAGGTGGCTCAACGTGAGTGGCATGAAGGTTTCGTAAGTGAATATTATTACAGGTGATTACCCAAATAACATTCTCATCAATGTTTTGAGCAATGAGTTTAGCATTTCGTTCTCCAGTAACAACAATGTCATTCTTTTCCCAAAGTTCTAAGGTTCGTTCCAATTCGTGATTTCCGGCTCGAATAAAGAGTGAATCCCCATCCTGACATTGATCAAACATACTGTCTAAACTAGCGTAATAAATATTTTCGGGACCTCTGATGATGAGCCCCATTGGAAGCTCTCCATTAACATCCGGGGCGGTGCTAAAATGATCAAGTTGATTGTAGTAAATAGAATCTTGATTGAGTTCCACTGCTTCTTTCGTCTCTTCAATTTCCTCGTTTGAAGTATGAGAAGAATCAGCTTCAACGGGACTTTCGTCTTTGGATGGAGAACTTTCTTCCCCTGCACAACCAATTAGGAATAGACCACTCATTAAGAGTGAAGTGAAAAACAAACGTTTATCCATTATGATGGAGTTTTGAGTTCCTTGGGAATGGTACAAACTGGAATTGGCACCATTTTGTGTTTATTAGCACGATGGAACTTTTGGAAAATCTCTAGTACTTCCTTTTGGCGTTCATCGAGCGAATTGACATCTCCTACAAATTCCATTGCCCATTCCAATTCAGGATATGTAGCGCCTAACTGACCTTCGTCTGTTCGTTCATCATTCCAAAGCCCATCAGTTGGCTCGGCTGTTTGAATAGAGGTGACAATTCCCATTTCCTCGGCCAGGGAAAAAACTTCTGTTTTCATCAAATCGGCAATGGGACTCAAATCCACCCCTCCGTCTCCGTATTTGGTGTAAAAACCAACCCCAAAATCTTCTACCTTATTTCCTGTGCCGGCAACGAGTAAACCATTGGCTTGTCCAACAGCATAAAGAGCAGTCATTCGCAATCGTGATCGGCTATTGGCCATAGATAAACCATGTGAGTTGGCATTGTCTGGTAAAACAGCCCTAAAGGCCTCAAAAGTCTCCGAAAGGTTAACAGAAAGATGAGAAACTTGAGGATAACGTTCCTCCAACCAGGCAATGTGTTCCAATCCCCTGTTAACTTCATCTTGGTTTTGGTGAATGTCCATTTCTAAACAAATCACCTTTTTCCCGGTCATAGCACAGAGTGTAGAGGTAACGGCAGAATCAATTCCGCCGCTAATTCCTACAATAAAACCATTGCTATTTGCCTGATTAGCATAATCTTTTAACCAGGAAACAATATGTTCAATAATTGCTGATCGGTTCATCTCGTTGGAGAAAACCTACTAGAATAACAATCCAATCTTTAACTCAATAATGTGTTGAGGATTGTTTTGAACGTCTAATTGACTCAATGAAATAGAAGAACCATCATCTACTCGATCAACCAAATGACTTGACTTCTGGTAAAGTACTGGAGTGATTCCATAGTTGAAACCTAATTCTCCGTACAAGAATGTATTTCCAGTAAAGTTCCACTCAGCTCCTCCGTAGATTCCAATTCCGGTTCTAATCGCAGATAGCCCTTTTTTCACAGCGTCTGGTTTCATATCCGGCTTAGTGACGATTGAAGTTCCAGTTCTGGTAAAGGCATTGGTTACAGCATTGTACTGTGATTCGTATCCTTCATCATCCATTCTTACACCTGCCAAAAAGCTAGTTCTTAAACCAAATTTTCCGTAGTATTTCATTTTACCAATTAGGTTGGTTTGAAATTTTAAGAAAAGTGGAATTGTAATGTACTTTGCTCTAAACTTTCTGGTTTGAAGGTTAAAAGCATTAAAAGCTGTATCGGTATCAGCAACTCCATCTATTTTTTGGTCATCTTCATCAAACTTTTTGATGTCAGTATCTTGAAAGGCATAGAAAACATCTCCTAAGTTGGCACTACCGTCTCTTCCATAATTGATTTTGAACGATTCAAGATCAAATTGAACACCAGAAGCCAAACCAATGTTGTTGTTAAACATATAGTTACCACCTAGTCCGATGGTAAATCCCGTCCCAATACCATTTCTCTCAATCTTGGTCGTTTGTGTCTTTGTCCAGTTAAAAGTAGGACCAAGAGTTAGACCCACCTGAAACTTTTTATCTTGAGCAAGACCAGTAAAAGACAATCCAAAAACAAAGGAGAGTAATAGTAACTTTTTCATAATTTCGCAGTTTAAATTTAACGTAACAATATTAAGAAAATATCCCTAATGATAAACAAGAAGTATAGATTTATATTGATTTCAATCGGCCTTATTTTGGGGATAATTTCCTGTGGAGGGAATCCGCTGGATGTAGATGTTTCGGATGTGGACGTAAAACTTGATTTTGAACGGTTTGAACAAGAGTTGGGCAAAGCTCAATCACCGGAAGAAATGTACACCATCAATGAGCAATTGTTGGAAAAGGGAGGGGAGTTGTATGAGTTTTACGTTTATGATATTTTGCGAACCGGAAAGGTGACCGACGATTCAATTGGACACTATTTATGGTACTTTGTTCAGGATCCGGTGATAAAAGAAGTGAATACGGATTTAGAAAACCTGTTTGGTGATTTTACTGAACATGAAGATCGGATTACGGACGTATTTAAACATTTAAAGTATCATCTGCCTAAGGCACCAATTCCACAGCAAATTATTACCTATAATTCCACTTTTGCGATGGGAGTAGTGTCTACAGAAACACAGGTAGGAATAGGTTTAGATATGTATTTGGGAGAGAGTAATCGAACGGTAGAAAAATTGGGATATCCACTTTATATGAAGGCCAAAATGCATCAGGATTATTTAGCGGTTGATGTGGCTAGAAGTTGGTTGATTACGCATGTTTTAGGTGCCGAAGCTAGTGGAGATACTTTTTTGTCGAATATGATTTACTATGGGAAATTGCAATATGCTGTTGATGCTTTAATGCCCGATTTAGAAGATCATATCAAGATCCGTTATACCTTTGACGAATATGATTACGCTCTCGCCAGTGAATATAATATTTGGCAATACCTAATGGACATGAACTGGATTTATGAGACGGATATTAAAGTGAAGATGCGATTTTTTGAAGAGGCTCCAACAACGGTTGGAATTGATAACTCACCAGGTAGAATAGGACAGTTCATGGGATGGAGAATCGTTCGTCAATACATGGAGAAAAATCCTGAGGTGACCGTGGAGCAACTGATGAATGAACAAAACGAAGGAAAAATTTTAAAAGCGTATAAACCAGAAGATAATGGCTGATAATAAAGTATCAAATATCAATATTGAAGTAACAACTAATGAGAATAACATTCCCGAGCAAATTCGTTGGGAAGCGAAAGAGGGGGGAGTAGAAAATGCAATGGCAGAAGCCATGATTCTTGCTTTTTGGGATAAGGATGCTTCAACAGCAATGCGTATTGATTTATGGAATAAAGAGATGACGGTGGATGAGATGAAGAAATTTTTCCATCAGACATTATTAACCATGGCCGATTCGTTTGAACGAGCTACAGGTGAGCACAATATTTCAGAAGATTTAAGAGATTATTGTCACCACTTTGCTGACAAGATGAACATCCTGCCTCCTTTAAGTTAGGCTTGAAACATAGGGTTGATGTCTTCGATGTAGCCTAATAGCTCATCTTTCCCTTCTCCACTTGTTGCCGAAGTGACAAAGGCGGGTGGCATTTCTGCCCATATTTTGAGCATTTCGTTTTCGTACTTTTTCAAGAATAGTTTTCGTTCTTGACTTTTAAGTTTGTCCACTTTGGTAAAGACAAGTGAAAAAGGAATGCCATTTTCCCCCAACCACTGCATAAATTCCAAATCAATTTGTTGTGGCTTGTGTCTGGAATCAATCAGTACAAAGACGTTCATGAGATTTGTTCTCTCCAACAAATAGTTGGAAATAAAAGCTTCAAACTTCTCTCTGAGTTTTTTGGATACCTTGGCATAACCATAACCTGGTAAGTCAACCAAATACCAGTCATTGTTAATCGAAAAATGATTGATTAGCTGCGTTTTTCCAGGTTTTCCAGACGTTTTGGCCAATTTGCTATTGTTGGTCAGCATGTTGATTAAAGAAGACTTTCCAACATTTGAACGACCAATAAAGGCATATTCAGGTCTGTCTGCTTTTGGGCATTTAGCAACTTCGGTGTTGCTCATTACAAATTCGGCCGAGTTTATTTTCATATTACAAAAGTACCTATTCCGACTTTTCTAATTGCTTTTTAAGCTTGCTTAAATACTGATTGTATTCTTTGAGACGATCAATTGACTTGCCATATTGTTTTACACTTTGCTTTATGGCATGCATATATTCTTTTTCTTGCTCATCGGGCAATTCAGCATAACCTTCCATATAATAATCTTTGGCTTTGCCTAAAGCTTCTTCAAGATCAGACTGTAAAGTGGCTTTATCGGTTATGCCTTTGGTAAGGTCGAGGTCTTTATTAATTTTTTTGTGCGTTTTGCTCAATTTTTTAAACTTCTTGTCAATTGGTTTTAAGGCCTTTTTGATCTTTTTATGAAAGGCTTGTCGTTCCTCTACGGTAGAAACTTTAGAGGTTTTGACAATTTTAGAAAGCCCTTCAATGTCTTTTTGAATTTCTTTTGATAACTCAAGGTTACCAGAAACCAAATCAGAAATTGATCCCGCAAAAGAAACTGGCCCCATTAAAAATAAGGCCAGCACTATTAATGAAACTTTGTACATCTTGTCTTAAAATAAACCGTGAATCTCGGCGTCAATTGAGTTGATGATTTTTCCTAAGTCCTCATCGTTCTCATGAAAGTTATTATCGTCTACATCTATGACAATCAACTTTCCTTTGTCGTAGGTAGAAATCCAGGCCTCGTAACGTTCATTGAGTCGTTTTAAATAATCCAATCGAATACTCTCTTCATATTCTCTACCTCGCATTTGAATTTGATTTACCAAAGTAGGTACACTCGCTTTTAGGTAAATGAGTACATCCGGAGCTGAAATAAATGATTCCAACAAATTGAACAACGAAAAGTAGTTTTCAAAATCGCGGGTGGTCATTAATCCCATCGAATGGAGGTTGGGAGCAAAGATGTATGCATCTTCATAAATCGTACGATCCTGAATAACATTGGTATCACTTTCTTTAATCTCCTGTACCTGCGTAAAACGACTATTCAAGTAATAAATCTGGAGATTGAACGACCAACGTTGCATATCCTCATAAAAATCGTTCAGATATGGGTTTTGTTCAACGTCCTCAAAGTGGGTATCCCAACCATAATGTTTGGCCAATAATTTGGTCAAAGTGGTTTTCCCCGATCCAATATTTCCCGCAACGGCTATATGCATAATCTGAATTTTTTTAGAAGACTAAAATTAAAAAATAAAAATGGTTTCACTTAAGCCAAATTGAATTCTTTTATCAACATAATTTTTCCTTCTCTAAAAAGCGTAATTTTGTGGCAAAATGAAGCAAGAAAACTTAGCCTGGATTCTATTTATTTTCCTATCACTTACCTGGGGTAGTTCATTCATCTTAATGAAGAAGAGTATGTTTCCTCTTGGAGGAAATGAGTTGGTTTTGAGTCCCTTCCAAGTAGGGTCTTTAAGAATAGTTATTGCCGGCTTGGTTCTTTTACCTTTGGCCATAAAGCATCTGAAAAAGCTGAGTTGGAAGCACTTTCCCTTTTTGGCCGTGACAGGTGTTTTTGGGAATTTATTACCTGCTCTTTTATTTACTACTGCTCAAACCCGATTGGACAGTTCTATGGCTGGAATTTTAAATATGGGAACCTCTTTTTTTGTGACCATAATTGGAATTGTGATTTACAAAGCATTCCCTTCCCGATTACAATTAATAGGATTGTTACTTGGAAGTTTGGGGCTGTACATGGTGCTTAGAGAACAAATTGATTTTTCGATGGGGGATTTGAATTACGCCTTTTTAATCATCATCGCTACTATTTGTTATGCTGTAAGTTTAACGACGATCAAATTTAAACTTACCGAGATGCCCCCGGTGGCAATTACTTCCATTTCGTTTTTGATTATTCTTATCCCGGCTTTGGGTATTAGCTTTTATTTTGATGCCTTTTCTCCTATTATTAACCATCCTGATGGATTGAAAAGTTTAGGCTTTTTGTCAATTTTGTCAGTGGTTGGAACAGCAATAGCGGTTTTACTCTTCACTAAACTCATTGCAATTTCATCGCATATTTTCTCCTCGGCAGTGGCGTATATGTTGCCTGTAGTAGCTATTTTTATTGGCGTTTTGGATGGGGAAGAGTTCCATCTAATTAACTTGATTTGGGTGGCAACCATTCTTGGAGGAGTTTATCTTATGAATAAAAAGTCCACACAAGCGAAAAAAAGCTGATTTATACGGGCTTTGTATAAAATAAATGTCTATCTTTGCGCCCCGTCCGTTGTAGCTTTAGGTGAAAATGGGCGCCCGGCAATCGGGAAAAATAAATATTTTTTTAATTAGAATTTGTTATGTACGCAATTGTAGAGATAGCAGGCCAACAGTTTAAAGTTGAGCAAGACCAACAAATTTTCGTTCATCGTTTAGATGCAAAAGAAGGAGATAAAATCGACTTCGATAATGTATTGTTGACAGACACCGACGGAAAAGTAAATGTTGGCGCCCCAGCTATTAAGGGAGCTAAAGTTTCAGCTTCGGTGGTAAGACACTTAAAAGGAGACAAGGTTATCGTTTTCAAGAAGAAAAGAAGAAAAGGATACAAAAAGAAAAATGGTCACAGACAAGCTTTGACTGAGATCAAAATTGAAGGAATCAAAGGATAATTAAATTACTAAGACGATCAAACGTCAACAACGACCTCAAGTCAGACGTTTAATCTAAAATCGAAAAAACATGGCACATAAGAAAGGAGTCGGTAGTTCGAAGAACGGTAGAGAATCAGAATCGAAACGCCTTGGTGTTAAGATATTTGGTGGTCAAGCGGCTATCGCTGGAAATATTATTGTAAGACAAAGAGGAACTCAACACCATCCAGGGAATAACGTTGGAATGGGAAAAGATCATACTCTTTTTGCTTTGACTGATGGTTTGGTTCAATTCAGAAAGAAAAAGAACAATCGTTCTTTCGTTTCTGTTGTTCCATTTGAAACTGAAGTTGCTGAAAAGAAAGCTCCTGCTAAAAAAGCTGAACCTAAAAAGGAAGAAGTTGTTGAGGCAGTGGTAGAAGAAACTGTTGAAGCAGTAGTTGAAGAGCCAAAAGCTGAAGAAACTGCAGCATCTGAAGATTTAAGCAGCAAAACTGTTGCTGAATTGAAAGAGATGGCGAAAGCAAAAGGTATCTCAGGTATTTCCTCGATGAAAAAGGCAGACTTAATTGCAGCCCTAAGCTAGAAAGAGAAATACTTAAAATATTAAAACTCCCTCTAACTTCGGTTGCAGGGAGTTTTTTAGTGAAATAAGCCAGGAAAATCACCGGTCACCGCCACTCAATAAATAATCATAGGAAGTAAGATTTAAAGCAAAGAATTATTGCTTATTTTGAAATACAAATAATTTCCGACCCAGTCAAAAAAGGAATATGTTAGAAATTGCAAGAATAAGAGAGAATAAAGATCAAATCATCGAAGCATTAAAGGTTCGTAACATTGATGTTACCGACAAGATGAATGACATTTTGGATGCTGATGCCAAATGGAGAGAAAGTTTAACTCAATTGCAGGAAGTAGAAGCTGAATCGAATAAAATAGCCAAAGAAATTGGAAAATTGTTTGCTCAGGGTAAACAAGAAGAAGCTCAAAAAGCGAAAGAACAAACGGCTGTTTTAAAAGAAAAAGAAAAGTCTCTTAAGGAATCGGTGAATGAGCTATCGAATAGCTTGCAAACATTGTTGTACGAAATTCCTAACGTTCCAAATCCAAGCGTGCCTGCAGGAAATAGTGATGAGGATAATGAAGTAGTTGATGAATGGGGAACAATTCCTGATTTGGGAGAAAAAGCTAAGCCACACTGGGATTTAGCGGCAGATTATGATTTGATTGATTTTGAAGTAGGCGTAAAGGTAACAGGAGCCGGATTTCCATTTTACAAGGGAAAAGGAGCTCGTTTACAACGTTCTTTGATCAATTTCTTTTTAGATGAAGCGAGAGATGCAGGATATCAGGAAATAATCGCTCCTTTTTTAGTAAATGAAGCTTCGGGATACGGAACTGGACAATTACCGGATAAAGAAGGACAAATGTATCATGCGCAAAATGATGACTTTTATTTGATTCCAACAGCAGAGGTTCCGTTAACCAATATGTACCGAAACGTTATTTTAAACGAGAATGATTTACCGATTAAATTGACGGGGTATACGCCTTGTTTCAGAAGAGAAGCTGGTTCGTACGGAAAAGATGTAAGAGGACTAAACCGTTTGCATCAATTTGATAAGGTAGAGATTGTTCGTATCGAGCATCCTGACAAATCATATGAAGTGTTAAGCGAGATGGTGAATTATGTGAAGAGCTTGCTGGAGAAATTAGAATTACCATACCGTACCTTACGTTTATGTGGTGGAGATTTAACCTTCACTTCATCTTTGACTTTTGATTTGGAGGTTTATTCTGCGGCTCAGGATAAGTGGTTAGAGGTAAGTTCAATTTCAAACTTTGAAACTTTCCAGGCCAACCGTTTAAAATTACGTTATAAAACAGCAGATAAAAAGAAAGCATTGGCACATACCTTAAACGGAAGTGCTTTGGCATTACCTCGTATCATGGCAGCGTTGTTAGAAAATAACCAAACTGCTGATGGAATTAAAATTCCGGAGGTTTTGGTGCCTTATACAGGATTTGACACTATTTAAAACTTATTTTTTATGAAACGATTATCATTTATCTTGGGGCTACCCATCTTGTTCATTTTCGAGGCCTGCAATCCGGCAAATGAGTTTGAAACGGAACTTTCTGAAATTGATTCACTCATAGCGCACATCGAGAAAAGAGAGGCAGAATTAGATGGAATAGAATTTGATAGTCTAAAGATGATGGTGGATCATGTCAATAAAAATGAAGAATTGATAGGACAGTACTACCGTCCGGATACCTTGGACGAAGATTTTGGGAGATTGATGAATGAATGTAAGGGAATTCGTAAAAAACTGACAAATCTTGATAAGAAGTACATTGATTATGGAGATGAAATGAACGCGATTAAACATCAGTTCATGGATTTAAAAGAAGATATTCTCAACGGAATTTTGGGAAAAGAGAAAATCGATGAATATCTTACTAAAGAAAAGAAAGATTGGGAAGTGACGGAATTGACCTTTGTTGAGTTCAATGAAATGCAGAAAAAACAGTCAAAAGTTTATTACGTTTCCGTACCTAAGGTAGACCAATATTTGGAGAGAATTATAACTGAAAGTGATACGCTTAGTCAATAAAATAACACTCTTATTTCTTTTTCTCATTAGCCTGGGGGGTATCTCCTATGGGCAAAACTCCAATGACGTTAAGCTGGCTAATCATTATTACCAAAAAGGGGAATTTGATAAGGCCGAGGTGTACTATAAAAAACTAGTCTCTAAGAGTAATTCATCTACCTTTTTTGATCGTTATTTCATGTGCCTCTATTATCAGGAAAAATTTGAAGAGGCCGAAAAGGTTGTGAGTAAGCGAATCAAAAAAGACCCCTATTCGTCGGATTTGAAGTTTAAATTGGCTTCCGTTTACGAAATCACTGATCGTATGCCCGAAGCGGATAAAATCTATTTAAAGATGATTGATGACTTGCAGGCAATACAGTCTCGAGTCGACAATTTGGGCAAGAAGTTTAAACTGCTTGGGAAATATGATTATGCCCTACAAACTTACTTGAAAGGGAAGAAATTAATGAAGAAAGGATATGGTTTTCAGCTGGAACTGGCCGAACTGTATTCCCTTCAAAATAAGCCTGCTGAAATGATTCAGGAGTATCTCAATTTATTGGAATACAGTCAGGTTTACATTAAAACGGTTCAAACCTATTTGTCACGAGCAATAGACTTTGAAGAGGATAAGGATAAAGTGCAAATGCTAAAAGATGAAATTCTCAGCCGTGTTCAAAAAGATCCGGATAAGGATTATTATACCGAGATGTTCATCTGGTTTTATTTACATAAAAAAGAATTTACGGGAGCTGTGATCCAGGCTAAAGCTTTGGACAAACGAAAAAAACAAAATGGAAAGCGAGTTTTTGAGGTAGGAAACATCTGTTTGACAAATGATGCTTATTCAGCGGCTAAAAGTGCTTTCCAATATGTGGTAGATCAAGGTGAATCTACACCTTACTATCACCGCGCAGTAGAGAATAAACTCAATATTGAATTCATTGAGGTGACCGAGAAAAAGAACTATTCAAAGGAGGAATTGAACTCAGTAGCAACGCAGTTTGAAACGACTTTGGATAATTTAGGTAAGAGTCAACATACTCTGGGTATTATTATGCAATTGGCGAATATTTATGCTTTTTACATGAATGAGCCTCAAAAAGCACAGTCCCTTATTTTGGAAACCATGGATTTACCTATGACCAAAAGAGATAGGGCAGAGTTAAAGATTCTATTGGGAGATGTTTACATCGTTTCTGGAAAAATTTGGGAAGCGTCACTCTTGTATATGCAAGTTGAAAAGGAGTTTAGTGAGGATGTAATTGGACATGAAGCCAAGTTTAAAAATGCCAAAGTATTTTATTACGATGGAGAGTTCGAGTATGCCAAGGCTCAATTGGATGTTTTAAAGGCTTCAACTTCAAAGCTCATTGCCAATGATGCCATGCAACTTTCTCTTTTATTACAAGATAATTTAGGAGTAGATACCATCATGACTCCGGTTCGCATTTATGCCAGTGCAGATTTGCTATTGCAGCAAAATCGTCATAAAGAAGCTCTAATGATGTTGGATAGTTTAAGTGGTGGTTATCCATTTCATGCTTTGGCGGATGAAGTTTTGTTTAAACGAGGCGAAATTTTTGAGGAATTGCAGCAATGGGATAAAGCGCTTGAAATGTTCGGAACAGTTGTCGATTCCTATGCACATGATATATTGGCCGACGATGCAGCTTTCCGAATGGCAAAAATTTATGAAAACAGACTGTCCAACAAAGAAAAGGCAGCTGAGTACTACAAAAAAATTCTTTTCGAATTCCCTTCAAGCCTTTACAATGCAGAATCACGTAAACGCTTCAGGGAAATTAAAGCAACCTTTTTATGATCATTTATAATGTTACCGTGAGCATTGACGAAGGTGTCCACGATGAATGGCTCAATTGGATGAAAGAAGTCCACATTCCGGATGTAATGAATACCGAAATGTTTATTGAAGCCAAAATATCTCGAATTCTGGCTGAGGAAGAAGGAGGAAAATCTTACTCAATTATGTATTTGTGTAAGAATATGGAGACACTTGAATTGTATCAGGAAAAGCACGCGCCTCGTCTTCAGCAAGAACATTCAAAACGGTATGCTAACCGTTTTGCAGCGTTCAGAACATTGTTGGAGGTAAAGGAGAGTTTCTAATGTCAGTTCGCGCTAAAAAACATCTTGGTCAACACTTTTTAAAGGATGAAAGCATCTGCATTCGTATAGCCGATGAAATAAAATGTGAAAAGCCCTTTTCAAAAGCTTTGGAAATAGGTCCTGGAATGGGAGCTTTGACCAAGTTTTTACTGAAAAAAACTGACTTTGATACAGAAGTTATTGAGTTAGATGAGGAATCGGTTGAGTACTTGTCAGATAATTATCCGCAATTAGCTGGTAAAATTCATTATGCCGATTTTTTAAAAACTGATCTTACGAATTTAATGGGTACAGAGCCTTTTGCAGTAGTTGGTAATTTCCCCTATAATATTTCCTCTCAAATCCTTTTTAAAATTCTGGATTATAAAGATCAGGTTCCTCTTGCGGTCGGAATGTTTCAGAAAGAAGTGGCCGAACGAGTGGCCGAAGGTCCAGGATCTAAACGCTATGGAATTATTTCGGTTTTATTACAAGCTTTTTATGATGTAGAATACCTCTTTACGGTAGATGAAAATGTGTTTTCACCACCACCTAAAGTGAAATCGGGGGTTATTCGCCTCATTCGAAATGATGTTGAGAAATTGGATTGTGATCATAAGCTATTTGTACAGTTAGTAAAAATGGCATTTGGTCAACGTCGAAAAACCTTGAGAAATTCACTCAAGCCTCTTATTAATCGAACTTCGGGAAAAGTAAATAAAGATCAAGAAATTTTTTCAAGACGGCCCGAAACGCTTTCAGTTCAGGAATTTATTGAACTTACAAAACAGTTTCAGGCACATATTTAGAGCTAAATGGTTTTAAAGTCAGCAGTTTATTTAATATATTTACGACACAAACCTTTTAGGCCACAGGTGCGTAAAATGTATTGGATGAGAAGATTAGCTATCATACTCTGTCTAGCTTTGATGCCACAATTGGTTGAAGCTCAGACTTGGAGAGGGATGCGACATGAAGTTTATTTTGGGCTCGGAGCATCTAATTTTTTGGGAGACCTTGGTGGTGCTCGAGGAATTGGAAGTCATAATATCAAAGACCTTAAGATTTCTGCAACGCGGCCTAGCTTGCAAGCTGGGTATAAGTTCATGATTTTACCGGCATTGTCGGTTAAGGGACAAGTAACTTGGGGGTACCTAAGTGGTGATGATGCCAAAACCAAAAATGAAATTCGTAACAATCGTAATCTTAGTTTCCGCTCGGTAATTGGAGAGGTGGCTGCTATGGCGCAGTACTATCCAATGGAAGAACGAATTCACCCACGTTATAAAATTCGAGGAGTAAACGGAAATAAAACTTTTTCTGTTATGCCTTACTTCTTTGCTGGAGTTGGAGTATCATTCTTTAATCCAAAAGCTTTGTACAATGGATCCTGGGTTGCCTTGCAACCTTTGCATACTGAAGGACAAGGAATGGCCGGACGACCAGATGCGTACAAGAGAGTAACATTGGCCTTCCCAATTGGAGCCGGACTAAAATATTTGATCAATAAGCAATGGGCGATTAGTTTTGAAATGTCGTTGCGTTATACCTTATCAGATTATATTGATGATGTAAGTACTTCTTATTATCATCCAGATCAGATTGAAGCGGCTTATGGCCCGGTTGCAGCTGCATTATCCGATCGATCATTAGATCCGGATAAAGGGTTTACAGGAGTTTATACTTATCCTAATGGAGTAACGAATTACTTCCAACGTGGAGATCCAAGATGGAATGATGCATATATGTTTGCAATATTTTCCGTTCATTACCGTATTAATGAAAAGACAATCTTTATTCCTAAATTTTAGGGTTGATAATGCGGTTTCTAATAATTTCACTTTTTGTAGTACTATTGCCGTTTTCGGCAATGTCGCAGCGATTCAAATCTCAGTTTGAAATTGGGGTAATGGGAGGTGGTTCCTACTATATAGGTGATCTTAATCCTAACAAACATTTTGTTTACAGCAAGCCCGCCTTTGGAGCCATTGTTCGATACAATATGACTACGCGTTGGTCGTGGAGATTTACAGCAACTTATGGAAATGTTCATGGAGCCGATTCACAGTCGGATGACCCTTTTCAGCTCAACCGAAATTTGAGTTTCAAAAGTCATATCCTGGAATTGGCAGCTGGGGTAGAAATTGATCTGTTCAAATACCGGATCAATGATATGAAATATCCGATAAGCCCGTATTTCTTTTATGAAATCGCCTATTTCAATATGAATCCACAGGGAGAGTATCTGGGAAATCCGGTAGATCTTCAACCATTGGGAACAGAAGGACAGGGAACGGCATTATCGGATAAAAACCGCTACAACCTACATCAACTTTCCATTCCATTGGGAATCGGAGTAAAGTTTAATCTTGCCAAGCGAGTAGCAATATCTGTTGAATATGGAATCCGAAAAACCTTTACAGACTTTTTGGACGATGTTTCTGGAAACTATGTTGATCATGACCAATTAAGAGCTTTAAATGGCCCTTTAGCCGCTGAATTAGCAGATCCAAGCTTGAGTGGAATAGGAAGTTCTCCAGCTGGATTAAATAGAGGTAATTCGGCCAATAAGGATTGGTATTCTTTTTATGGTGTTATGCTTACCTTTAAGCCGTTTAAGCGTAATATCTGCGATATGCGTGGTTGGCGATAAAGAAAACTATCCGTAGTAAGGCGCGATCATCAAATAAACCGCCACTCCGGTAACAGCTACATACAACCAAATAGGAAAAGTGAATTTAGCCCATTTACGGTGCGATTTTAGATTTCCTGCCCATCCCTTTAAATAGGTAATTAAAACCATCGGAATCACTGCAATACTCAACAAAATGTGAGACATTAAAATGATGTAGTAAACGAGAATCGATCCTCTTACCAATTCAGCCTCTGAATCTTCCAAAATACCATTGTGGTTCAGATCACCATAATAAGTCGTATCAGAAGTAATGTGGTAAGTCACATATCCTGCCAAAAACAATAAAGAGCACAACATGGCCATACGAATAAGCATACGATGTCGTTCTTTATTCCCCTTTTTAATACTAATTACAGCTAAAACCAATAATACAGCAGTTAAGCCATTAATACTTGCATAGATTGGCGGCAAAAAAGAAGTGTCAAATCCTTCTAATTTAATTCCAAACAAAGCTGCTACCAAAATGGGAACAACAATAGAGGCGATAATTACATGTGGTCTGTATTTTTTTTCCAAATCAGTTGCCATATTCTTCTTTTAATAAAAACCGAATGTCTTTTTCTAATTGATCTACTTCTACAGGATCAGTTCCCGTATAAAGTCCTCGGATATGTCCAGAACGATCAACTAAGACAAAATGTTCAGAATGTAAAAAACCACCTTCTGCATATTCATCTTCCATAGCATTGATCATATAACCATCCTCTCCAAGGGTGTACACCGTTTCCTTGTCACCGTAAAGGAAAAACCAATTGTGGGTATCTAAATTTCGTTCAGCAATATAATTTTGTAAACGTGGTATAGTGTCTCTGATTGGATCAATTGTGTGTGACAAAAAAGTCAATTCTTCAATGTCCTCGGTTGCTGCTTGTAAACGCTTCATCTGTTCAATCATTGCCGGGCATATTGCTGGACAAGAAGTGAAAAAGAAGTTGGCTACATGAATTTTACCTTCTACATTTAAGTTTGAAAACTCAGAACTATCATGAGCTAATAAAACATAAGGTGGAACCGTATGATAAATGGTGTCAGGCACTCTTTCTCCATCCTTCATGATATAATCAACATCATGCAAGCCTATGTAAGGCAATGAAGGTTTTTGAGCTGGATTTTCGGCCTTTTCTTCAGTAGAACCATTTTCATCCTCTTTGGTTCCTCCACATGATAGTAGAATAAAAGCAGATAATAAGAAAAACAGATGTTTCATACCGGGCAATTTTTCGCCCCAAAAATAACCATTAAATTTAGCTTAGTCTAAAATTTCAACGAAATGAAACATTGTATCATCATAGGAGTATTATTTGTCTTTTTTTCTTGTGGAGAGAATGTTTCTCAGGAATCAAACATTTCTAGCGAAAATAGTCCGACAATTGAGGTGGAGAATGAAAATGCATCAATTGAAAAAGAAGTTTACGATGGACCGATACTTGAAGCCTACACGGATAGTTTAACCATGTTGGAATTGTATAACTGGATTGAGGCTGACGAAAATCAAGTGGGTATTTGGGAAGTGTATCAAAATCAACCCGAAGAAGAATATATGACTTGGTCAGAGCGGCTCTTTGGTCGATGCTGCACCGAAGCTGATTTACAGTTCTCAGAACGATTGCATTTAGAGGTGACGGCATTTTTGATGGACGAGAAATATCCGCCTGAGTATTTAACAGACATTCGTTATGACAAAGCTTATGTTTTTGACGAAGATGCTCCCAATAGTATTGAGATAAACCTCCAAAGAAAATTCCCTTGGGATGAAAGTGGTACTGAAAAACATCCGACAGAAAAACTGAAGAAGGAGGATACTTTACTTTATCCCTTTCAAATTTCCTTAATTAATGGCTATGTCAAAAGCAAAAAGTTGTTTTATGAAAATAGCCGAATAAAAATGGTGGAGTTGTGGAAAAATGGAGAACATATGTGCAATGTTTCTTTATTGGATCAACCCGAGGTACAAATCATAGAAGGCAACTTTGCAATGTTGCGAGATGATGAAGTTGAGATTAAGCCAATTGCCTTTTTTTCGGGGACAAAATTTGAAGATGTTTGTATTTCCGAAATTCAAACTTCCTTAGGACACATAGCTCATTCTTCTCTCAATAAACAATATTCAGCCTGGGATTGAAGTAATTAACAGTAGATCAACTTGATGTGGAAATTTAAACAGTAGGCCCGCATTTCTTGATAGAGGCGGCTTTTTCTTCTAAATTTATAGATACCAAGCACTTACTTCAAAACTACTCTATGAAAAAAACTTTACTTCTTGGGCTAATAGCCCTATGTTCCCTTGAGGGAAATAGTCAGGAAATTTTATTCTCCGAAGATTTTGAGGATGGGGATGGAGGTTTTGAGTTGAATACGGATGATGAGGGAGGAACTCCAGGTGTTGGAGGAGCTAATCAGTGGGTAGCAAGTCCTTTTTACAGTGGAGGAGCAGGAACGGATACGGATTGTTCTTTTTCGGATGTATTTGTAAATACAGTTCCGGCACAACCAGCTGCTATTACCTCTGCTAACGGAAGCTATTTACACATATATAGTGACGTCGGTTTTAATTTTTGTTTTAGCCAGAATGCCAATTATATGTCTGCAAATACGGCTTGTTCAACGGATGAATCCCATTTTGCAGCAATGAGTTCAGACATTTCTACTTTGGGTTATGAAGATGTGACGCTTAGTTTTTGGTGGTTGTGTGATGGAAATGCTTTTGCGTACGGAGAGTTGTATTACAGTATTGATGGAGGTGATACATGGATTTTAATTGATGATCCAATTGACGAATACCGTGATGTTTTAGATTGGGAAGAGGAAACAATTAGTGATCCGGCCTTTGATTTCCAACCTACTTTACGTTTTGGATTCCGCTTTGTGAATGAATTTGATTTTTCGGGCTATAATAATTTAATGGCTTGGGGAATTGATGATGTAACGATTACTGGAACACCAGGTTCGGGTTGTGCCGATTCGTTTAGTTCATTTATAGTTGACGAATGTATGGAGTATACAGTTCCAAGTGGTTCTATGACAGTTACAGAGTCCATGACAGTGATGGATACTATTCCAAATTCGGCAGGTTGTGATTCCATTATGACCATTGAAGTAAACATTGATACGGTTGATGTTGGTGTCACAGAAGGAACATTTACCTTAACAGCAGATGCTGCGGGGGCTGGAATTACGTATCAATGGATTGATTGTTCGGACAATTCTGCTTTAAGTGGAGAAACTAATCAAACCTTGGATTTGGTGAGTAGCGGTATTGATGGAGGACAGTTTGCAGTTATTGTTAACGATAATGGTTGTATTGATACTTCAGATTGTTATGAAATGTGGGTTTGGGGATTGGATGAATTTGGATTGGGTAGTCAGGTCAAACTTTATCCAAATCCTGTATCCAACCATCTGAATATTGATTTGGGAGCACAATTTGAGCGAGTTCAAATGCAAATAACAGACCTCAGTGGTAAAATTTTATTGGAAGAAGAATTTTTTAATGTGAATCACGTTAAAAATGTGGCATTCCCATTTGCAAAAGGACTATATCTGATCCGACTCACCGACCAGGATGGTCGGACGGCATTGGTCAGATTAGTGAAAGAGTAATCTTTCGAGTTGTTAAAAGAAACCTCCCAGATTCACCTATATCCGGGAGGTTTCTTGTTTTTTAAGATTTAGTTATAGGTGATCTTTAGATTCTTCCAATTCTCATTAGCTTTTTTCACTAAATCCTCATGCTTTTCATTGAGCCAAAGTTGCTGAGCATCTAACTCAATATTGTAAAGGAACAAGTAGTATTTCCCGTCTTCTACTATGAATTTATTAGGATCTACTCTAAACTTTGCTCCGGCATAAACTCCAAAGGCACAGTATCCACCATATTGAGGTAAGTACTTTTCGGGGTTTTTGTCAAATTTTGCTTTTTGTTCGGCCGAAGTGAAATAATAAATCACCTTTTGGTATTCTGATTTGAATTCTTTCAAGCCTTTTTGTGCTAATCCAAGATCTAAATACGAAACCGGACTGTAGCCTTGTAAAGCAATGTTACTATTATCGATGTTATTGGCTTTTTTGTCTTGAGCCAATGAAATAGAGCTGCTTAAAAGTACCACTGCAGCAATGATTAATTTAATTGTGTTTTTCATTTTAGTAAGATTTTTAATGTGATTTGGCAACTATTGCCTCTGATTTATGAAGACTAACTACAGTTAAAACTGCACCTCCATTTAACCAATAGTAGATCGCGTCTATCCCTTTAAAAGAGAAGATGATTGGAGCGATGATAAAGACCATTCCCACGAGGAAATCGACCAATAAGTGACCCTTGTAAGAAATGACTTTATAAACTCCTAGGTGATGATCGGTGAGTAGGGTGAGAATTAAAGCTGCAACACCAGTGGCCACTGATAAGTAGAAAGCCATTGGGTTAGATTCGCCTAATCCTAAGAGAAAAGGAAGTGCCATTAAAGCTAAGGCAACGGGATAATCTAAAAAGGCATGAATTCTTTTCGTTATAAACTTCATGACTTTTGGTTTAGAGCATCAAAATATTCTTCCTTAATCACCTTTCCTTCTTCATTCCAAATTCTTCGGATAATCTCATGCCAGTAAATTTTACTGCCATCTTTCATATCAAAATCAAAGGTGAACTCAGAAGCTGATACGTTTCCATCCACGAGCGAATGGTGAAGGATAATTCCGTTTACTTGAGCAATTGAGCCCAGAAAACCTTCCATTTTTTCAACCATTTGGGTTTTTCCTGCTGTTGTTAAATGACCATAATCTGAAGTAGAGGCATTTTCAGCGAAGTAAACCTTAACGGCATTGACGATGTCTCCTTTTGAGACCATTTCGTCCATTTGGTGTACTTGTAATTTTAAATCCATCTTGTTGGTTTTTAATGATTAAAAATTGTTTTACAAAGATGGATGGACTGAGTAGGAGAGGGCCTACAAAAAACGCCCTCTCTCTGGTACTTTTATAAAAAGGTGTGCTAGAGGGTGTAGCGTAAGCCTATTGTAAACTGTCGATTTTTTATGGATCGATCTGATGGATCACCTTGGAACAGGATATTTGATACTCCAGGATTGGAGCCATTGCTGATGTCATTTAGACCGTAATAAAAATTAGCTCGAACCGAGATGTGATCATTTAACACATATCCTCCCTGAGCAATCAATCCATAATCTAACTTACTCAAATTATTTCCTCCGCCAATTAGTGCTAAAAGTTGGCGATTTTCTTCAATTTCTGTAAAGTGACTATTCGTAATACGATAATTAATTGAAGCCCCAAGACCATAGTTAAAATGGTTAATCTTATGGTTTATGGTGAGTGGAACTCCAACATAATGGGCTTTAGTTTTGGTTTTGGAAACAATTTCAGCGGGCAAACCATTAATCGCGTTCATCACTAACGATTCAATTTGTGTCCCTTGTATAAAATTGTAGTTAATTCCGGTTTCAAAAAAAAGATGCTTTAAGTGATAACTATAGTTGAAAGATGCTTGATTGGAATAGGAAATGGGTGTTTTTATCTCACTAATGGAAGGAACTGGATCATGGACAAAAGTTTTCATTTGTCCAATACCATTTTGAAGTGTAAAACTAAATTTACTTTGTGCAGAAGAGGTAATGGTAAAAAATACCAGAGTAAGGCAAAAAATGATGCGTTTCATTTGTTTTAGTTATGGTTATTAGGTAAAGCTTTGCCTATGAAGTTAAATTTTGGGTACGCTACAAAAACGCCACTATTTTCAATTTAGTATGACGGAAGAAAATGCTTTTGTGGCTTGGGCAATTTAGGGCTCGGTTATGAATGTTTTTTCAGATAGTCAGATGGACTAATGCCCTCATAGTGTTTAAAGAAAGCTGTAAAGTGATTACTTTCTTCAAAGTGTAATTCGCGAGCAACCTCCTGAACAGGAACATGTTGTAAAAGACGAAGTTTAGCTGTTTTTAGAATTTCTTGTCGAATGACTTGTCCAAGAGTTATTTGCAGTTTATCTCGAACTTTTTTCGAGAGAGTTTTGACTGAGTAATGCATTTTATCAGCATAAAAGTCAATTTTTCGATGCTCATGATGATAGCTTTTAATGAGTTCGTATAGATCGAGTAAAAAATCATCGGTAGGAGCATACTCTAATTGCTTCCTAAATTCATTGGGAGTGCTACCTGTATGTGATTTAAATACCCGATTAAAATAGGCAGGGTCTTTATAGCCAAAATCGTAAGCAATTTCTTTGATGCTTTTATTGTCAAAAGCAATGGATTTTTTGGATTCTAATAAGCGTTTGTTCCCCAGCAAATTTTTAATGGTAATCCCCACTTTTTGAGTGTAAACAGCCTGAGGGTTCAAATCGTAATTTCCAATAAGTTCTACAATTTGAGAATTGTTGAGATGATTTCGAAATTGTTCGTCAATCATATCCTTCACATCAAAAATAATGTGGTATTCATCATTATTTGCTCCAAAGGGATTTTGCCAAAACCACTGCCTGGAAGAAACATCTAAAATTTGATTCGGCTCCGAGAAAATAGAACCGGACAAATAGTGTTGGCAATTCTCACATTCATTAAAATTAATGTAGCCTAAAGAAACGAGATGTTTGAATAAAACTCTAAAGTCTTTGTTACGGAAAATTTCAACATCATCAAATTCAATTTTCCGAACTATAAAGTCCTCACTTAAAAATTTAATGTATTGCCCTTTTTCTAAGAAAATGAGCTTATCCGTCCAGTCATGAAAATTCTTAAAGTCAACCTGAATTCCTCCACTTCCTTCCAGAATGTGAATCATGGTGTATTTATTGATAAAATAAACCTTGCTAACTTCCGGAATCAATTTACTGACCATACCGTTAAAGTTAAGTTATTCTGGAAAGTAATTGTTTATTCGCTTCGGTAATAATCCATTGCTTCTTTTGCATTGCTAGTGATAAGTTCATTAACCGATTGATCTTTTAAGTCCTTTAAATAAGCTAAGTATTCTATATTGTTGGTCAGCTCCATTACATCTTCAAAAACTTCACTCAGCAACTCTAAATATTCTTCTGAGCATTGTTTTAAATAAGAAATGGATAAAGGGATGTTCTCCGCTAAAATTTTACTCAGTAATTCCCAATACCTATAAACTGCTGGATCGTTAATGTGCAGCCGTTTTCGTTCTTCCAGTACATCAGAAAGTCGTTGTCCTAAATGTTGCAGATCATCCATGACTAATTTCCTGCACCAGCTCCACCTCCAGAACCTGTTCGCTGGTCTTCTTCTTCCAGTCCTGTTTTACGCTTGCGAGCGCTTTTCACCTCTTTGTTTCCGAAGTTATAGGTTAACTGAAAACGGAAGGCTCTACTTTCGTATCCACCCGAACCAACAATGGCCAAATCACCATATTGCAAGTTAGCACGCCAAGGAGCAGTATAAAGGATATCCGAGAATGCCAAGCGGGCTGAGAGTTGGTCTTTAAAGAATTTCTTCTCTATAGCAGCATCTAATGACCCTAAACTTTTAGTCAAATATGTTCCGCCCCAAATAGAAGGAGTGCTAAACCATCCCGAAACCTCTAACTTAAATCCTGCTGGAAGTAAGAAGGTATTTTGACCATAAAAACTTAAGGTTGTTCGATTAACCGGTTGGAATTTCTCATCCGTTGCAAAGAAAGCCGAATTGTAAGCGTTCAAGTTAACAAAGACACTCCACCATTGTTTAATCTGAATTGGTAAACTCACATTTACACTGATTACCTGGTTGTCTGCTACGTTACGTGAAATCAGGAAACTCTTAGTTGCTCCAAGAGTATCGGTAATCTGGGCAAAGAAATCTTGTGTATAACTATAACTCAATGAAGTTGTGAAACGATACTTAAAGGTATGTGATAATCCAACATTTGAAACATATTGAGGTTGCAAAAACGGATTCCCTTTTTGAAACGAGAGCTCTGAAATTTGACTCTCAAATGGATTTAATGATTGGTAGTTTGGTCGTTGAATTCTACGACTAAAAGTCAAAGACCAAATGTGCTTTTGACTTGGAGTATAGGTCAAACCTCCTGATGGGAAGAGGTTAAAATAGTTTCGTTCAACAAGATCCTCATCGGATTGTTGAGTGGAGATTAACTCACCTCTAGAAATGGTTTGTTCACCTCTTAAACCAAGCTGTACATTCCATTTTCTACCAAATCGCTTAGCGTAGTTAACGTAAGCTGCATTGATATTCTCTTTATATAGAAAGTCGTTAGAACGATCGGTGTTGAGTACATCTCCATCATCTTGCACATCGTAAAATTCAAAAGTGTTGTCTGTATTTACTAATGAGTATTTAGCTCCAATACTTATTTTTCCTTTCCATAAGTATTGGCTATAATCAACTTTTCCTGTAATAATGGCGATATCAGTTGGAGTGTACATTCGGTAGTTGTTTGCAAACATCAAATTCCCACTATTGTCAAAATATTCATTAGGTTGATAAGAAGTTGAAGTACGACTATAAGTTCCGTAATCGGCATCAATAATTAGTTCATGACCTAAAGTATCAGCAAAACGATAGTTCAAGTTACCCGCTAATTGATAGTTCTGTCCTTCAGTAGTATTATTGGCAATTAGTATTTGCTCTGGAGTGGTAGCTCCTTCCGGAATGATTTCGGTATCCGAATTTCCATCCGAATCCACTTCAAAGAAATTACCAGTAGCTAAAAATCCAACGGTATGTTTAGCGCCTAAAAAGAAATCAGCTCCCAACCTTCCATTGTGAGAATTGATTCCATTTAAACTTTCTGTGTATGAATTGTATTGTACACCTTGTTGTGTTCGGTTGAATTCAAGAAAATTTCCTCTTGCTCCCAAATTGTTACTGTAGCTGGCAAAAATGTTGCTTACTTTATTTCGGTGGTTGAGGGATAAAGAACTGTTGAAGCGGTTATTATCACCATATGAACCACTTAGTCCACGACCGTAACCTGCGCTGATAGAGCCATTGGTTCCTAAACGTTTGTCTCGTTTTAGGATGATGTTAATGATTCCGGCATTTCCCGCTGCATCGTATTTTGAAGAAGGTTGTGTGATGATTTCAATATTGTCAATATCTGAGGCTTGTAAGGATTGAAGAAAGTTCACCAAATCTTCTCCTGCCAATGGTGAAGGTTTATTATCAATAAAAATTTGAACTCCACTTTTTCCTTCCAGGATAATGTTGTTACTGTTATCAATGATAACCCCTGGAGCTTTACGTAAGAGCTCAAAACCATTACTACCAGTGGCATTAATGGTGTTCTCTACATTAAAAACCATTTTGTCAGGATGAACTTCAATGATAGGACGAATCTTCGTCACAGTGACCGTGTTCATCAAATTCTCATCAGTCGAGAATTCCAGCTTTCCTAAATCTACATTGGCTGAATTAACTTCAAATGCATCAGAGATCAGATTGTTATATCCAACCATAGAAGCTTCGGTGAAGTATTTCCCATTTGGGACTCCCGATATTTTAAAAATTCCCAGGCTGTCAGCCAATCCCACTTTAACAACAGACGAATCCGAAGAGTTTTTGATAAAAACAGTGGCGAAGGGTACGGCTTCTTGAGAAGCTTCAAGATATCCTTTAACTGAATAGGTTTGCCCATATAGGGAGGATGATAAACTAAATAATAGTGCGAATAGAATGATAGTGCTTTTCATGCGGAAGGTTTTTCAATACAAAGTTGAAAAGTTTTTATGGAAGTATTTTGTTAAATATTGCGAATTATCAATTCAGATGGATTAACGATTGTTTGTACTTATAAGTGGTGTGGGTATTACTTTTTCTTTTTAGAAGGTTTTGGTTTGAGTGTCGCAATGTAATCGTGACTCTTTTGCATAAATGGTAATAGGTCATTAGTTTGATGGATAAGCTCAGAAGAGACGTAAACAAAGTCTTTCATTATTCTTCCGTGCTGTTCCATCAGTCGACTGTTGTAAGTCGAGATAAAGGATTCTCTGTCTTCCGGAGAAAGTCGAATACCCATACTACCGTCTTTGGCCAAAAAACTCGACATATGACCATTTAATGAAGTGTAGGGAGTGGTTTTACCTTTTCGTTCAAAAAGAGCTGATTCTTCTACCAGGCGATTATAAGATTCCAGACATTTAGGAGGTATTGTTTCTGCCATGTGGTTACTTTTTTAAGTAAAAGTTAACCAATTTTGAGGAATGGGAATGATAGGGGGGTGATGAGACTACTTTCCTTCGGCTTTGAGATTATTGTCAAACTCTTCCTTTTTGAGGAGTTTAAGCATGTCAAAGAAGTTTCGGATATCTCCATCACGTTTGGCTCCAGTAACCCCTCTAATGTATCCTTCGTCATCTATTAGCATAAGACTATTCACAAAAGCGAATTCACCAATTTCACCTAGGTCAGGAGTAGAAACATGATTCATGAAATTGTCTCCGTAATAAGGGAAATTGTAAAAGGGAGTCGGATCACCGTAACATAACCACCATTTGGATTGGTCATATTCATCCATCTCTTCAATAAGCTTATCGCATGGTCCTTCAGGAACTGGATTCCCATTGGCGTCAGTGAGGATAGTCAATACCTGAACATTGTCATAGGAATCGTTGTCAGCTAATTTTTCGTAAAAAATAGTGTTGAAATGAAAAAGGCCTAAGGCACAACTGTCCAATTCCGGACATTCATTTTGAATGGTAGTAACAATAATAAAACGATCTCGGATAGAATCTCGATTAATCGTCTTTCCATCAAATGTGGTTAGGTCAAAAGAAGGAATTTTATAAGCTACCGAATCGATTTTTTCGCCCGCATCATTGTAAGTATAGGTATAACCTAAATAGGGGAGTCGAATAAAATGATTTTCAACAGTATTGGCAATCCACCAAATAACAGTCCCAGGCCCTAAGAAGATAATAAGTATCGTTAGAAGCCTTCTAAACTTAGCCATAAAGTGATTAATATCGAGAAAGGGAGATTTCTCTTAGTGGAATGTATTCCAACCCTCTCCCACGTACGTTCCTTCTGTATAGAGGATAAACACCAAATACAAAATAAACAGTATATAAGGATAAAGGATCATTTGCCTTAGCGTCTTGTGCTCGTCTCCAAGGTGCATGAAAATCATTACAATATATCCAGCTTTAACAACTGTTAGGATGATATATCCTAATTTGATCATGAACCATGCCCATTCACCTACAGAGGCTTTAGGGAAGAAGATTCCAACAGCAACTTCAATGATTGTTACAATCGACAGGATGGCAGTTACCTTCCAGATTTTCTTTCTAACCTGAACTCCTTCTTCTTCGGAGTGGTGATAATCCAATGAATATTCTACAATATCGTCTCTTTCCATTTTCTTAAATCTTTTTATCGATTGTTAAATCAAACAAGGTAATAGAAGGTAAATACAAATACCCATACAAGGTCTACAAAGTGCCAGTACAACCCGACCTTTTCTACCATTTCGTAATGTCCTCTTTTGTGGTATACTCCTCGAATAACCTGACGCAATACAAGGATGTTAAAAAGTACCCCTGTGAATACGTGGAATCCGTGGAATCCAGTAATAAAGAAGAAGAAATTCGCGTAAAGAGTTGGTCCGTAAGGATTATGTTGCAGGGTGGCGTTGTCATACCATGTGCTTAAATCTCCATCAGGTCCAGCGATAAAAGTACTCCACTCCCAAACTTGGGATAACAAGAATACTAATCCACCAACTACTGTAAAAGCTAACCATTTAATAACACCTTTTTTGTCCATTCTATGTCCAGCTTCCACAGCTAATACCATGGTTACAGAACTTACAATAAGGATAAAGGTCATGAAAGCCACATAGATCAGTGGTGCAGGTGCATGAGTAAAAGGAATATGTGTAAACACTTCCTCTCCCATCGGCCATGTAGCGGCTGATTCAGGGTTTGCGAATTTGGCGAATCCTAGAGCTGCTAAAAGCCCTCCAAATGTTAGACCATCTGAAATTAGGAAAAACCACATCATCATTTTTCCATAGCTTACTTTGAAAGGTGAAGTTTTACCTCCCCAAGCTGTTGCTGAATCGATTTCTGCTGCGCCTGCCATAATAATTTTTTTATTTCTGCAAGTTTAATGAATAAAAATTAAAAATAGGTACAAATACAACCACAATATACCCAAAAAGTGCCAATAGGTTGATCCTAAAGTTATACCCAAATAATTTTCGTTATTGTATTTCAATTTAAGACTTCTACTAAACATCACGATTAAGGCTATTACACCACCTAACCAGTGCAATAAATGAATCCCGGTAAAGGCATAGATGTATGAGCTTGAAGTGTTCTTTTGTGAATTAAGTCCGTCCAATTGTTTGGCGGTCAATTTTTGGCCTTTTCGATAAAAAATTCGGTTTTCATATTCAAGCTTTTCACCTTTGTAATAAACCCAAAAATCGGTACCATATTCACCAATCATCATAAAGTCACCTCTACCACTGATGATACTCTCTGAGAAGTAACGTAATTCGTCATATTGTTTCAAACTCAGGCTTTGACCATTTAGCTGAAGTTTATGATCGAAATAGGTAACAACTTCACCCTGGTATTTGATGATCAGATCAGTTCCGTAACCTTCTAGGTTAAAGCTTTTGTCAGTGCTTCGTGCTCCTTTTTCAAGGTCTTTACACAAATTGACCATTTTCTCCTTTAAGTCCGGAGAAACTTCCTCTGCTTGCCAATAAAATGTATTGTTATCGTACGTAATTTCTTTATCCTGATGGAAGAAAGAATAGTATTTTCCGTATTGTCCTTTGTGATTGATGATAAAGTCACTCACAGTGGCTCCTTTATCAAACAATTGTCCCCAACCTTTGAATTGGAAATAACCAAAGGCAATTCCCAAAACGACAGCAATTCCCAAGCATGCCTTTACAACAGAGTGTTTATTTTGCTTAATAGCACGAACGGCTAAGTATAATAATGCACTACTTAAGAGGATAGAAACAGTGCTTAACTGAAAAGCAATAGGCATTGGAATGCTTACCCAAAATGTTCCTCCTTGTGAAACGATATAACCACTGGTTAAACCAGCAAAAATCATAGAAACAGTAGCGATGAAAAACCAAAGTAGGTTCTTTTTTACTTTTTTATTCTGTTCCGGTGTCAGATGATTCTGTGCCAAATGCTAAATTTTATCAAAAACGTATAAAAACTGTACTATCGGTAAGTAGATGAAAGAAGCAAACATCAATGATCGAGCTGATTTGTCTTCCAAGGTCAAATAAAGACGGTAGGATAACATGAAGAACCAGATTCCGGCCATAGCCCCAATAATAAGGGTTGTTTTACCACAATAGTCAAATACCCATGGTAGTACGGTTACAAGTATGAGGAATAGGGAGTAAAGTACAATTTGAAATGCCGAGTTTTTACTTTTACGTAGCTTTGAAGGAAGTAAAGAGAATCCTCCTTTTGCATAATCATCGTCCTTCACCCAGGCAATGGCCCAAAAATGAGGAAACTGCCATACAAACTGAACTAAGAACATGATACCGGCTAACAATCCGGCCTCACCGCTCAAGGTTCCAGTAACGGCTACAACTCCTAGCATTGGTGGAATTGCACCTGGGAAAGCTCCGGCAAATACGGCCCAAGGAGTAATCCGTTTTAAAGGAGTATAAATTAAAACGTACAAAGCCAACGCTAATACGCCTAAAACTCCCGATAAAAAGTTGATGCTAAATAAAAGTGTTGCACCTAAAACTCCAGTCAAAATAGCAACAACAATTGCCTCTGTAGGTTTCATTCTACCAGCTGGTAGTGGACGGTTTTTAGTACGATCCATTAAAGCATCGATTTCTCTTTCGATGTACTGATTAAAAGCATTCGAAGATCCTGTAATAAGAAATCCTCCAGAGATTAACAGAAGCATGTCCCATGAAAACGCTCCTCCAGCAAAGATAAAGGTGGCAACAGCCGAAATTACAACCAGAAAAGCCAAACGTAATTTGGTTAAAAGAGCGTAGTCTTTTAGTTTGGTTGCAAACCCTACTTTTTCAATAATTGTATCTTCTGCTAGCAAAATGGGTGAATTTTGGCTGCAAATTTAATAAAAAAGGAATTAACGAAACGCGAATCGGTGGTTTAGAATGATTTTAAATATTCACATCTTTTTAACGACTAAAAGTCGGTGTAGCGATTCCAGAGACGTGATCGGATGCCAACTGTCAGATAATGTTGGTGTTCGCTATTTATTCGATTCCAACTCATACGGTAATTATAGGTGACATTTGCATAAAGATGAATGGCTTTAATGAGTGGAACTTCTAAAATGAGATTCTCATTTAAAATATTTGTTCGTAAACCTTGCATGATTTTTTGATCAAATTCCCCAAAACGTCCCTGATAGGAAGTGAACACATTTTGGCCATAATTCACGGCAGAGGTATCATAGCCCGTAGATATCCAGTTAATTTTATTGGTAATACGTAGTTCCTTTAGTGGGCCATCTTTCATTTTCAGGGGCTTAAATGATACGATGTTAAGCACTTCGAAAAAGTTAGCTCCAATTGGATGAACTACACTACCATTAAGGTGACCGTAACTAAGCGTTGAACTAATGTGTTGATAAGTATATGGCCGAACGACGTTAAATTCAGTTTGAAAATAGGCTCCTTTGTTTAGGAAGTGGTTGGATTTATATCCGACTTGAAAACCATATTTGTTTCCCCACCAACGTGATCGGGCCCGAATTTCTGACAAGAGAAATTCATCCAGAATCATTTGACCATAAATACAATGTTTTTTCCGCAGTTTGAGAGAGGTATTGAGTCCCAATAGCACATTGTCAGCAGATCCCTGTCCATATTCAACTGGGCGGTAAAATACTACAGGATTGAGGTAGTTGATGTCAAATCCACGGTCAACCAAGGTGTCATTGTATTGCCAAACTACGGTTTCAAAAACACCAATATTGAAATTGCGAGTCACATTCCAACTTAGGTAATGAGCTGCTGAGAATTTCATTTTGTCCAAAGCTTTGTTGGATGGATCAACCGAATTGTCATTCCAGACATTGTATAGGTTTACATATTTAATGGATCCAAATGAGGTTTCAAGTTTTAGATAAGGATGGTTGGATGAATTATCTGAAAGTAAAAGCGAACGATAACCATCTCCAAAAAAGTTTTTGCCATATCCTCCTACAAAAGTGAAAAATTCGTGAGGACGGTACACAGCCATGATCTCACTGCGTTGATAAAGTTGATCAATGATTGGACGTGTTGTACCAACATCGGCATGGGTTGAGCGCTGAATAGAATCAGCTACATAAGCAACATCGTTGGTATACGGAAGTAATTTGGAGGTAAAGAAGAACTTTTTGGTTCTAAAATCCAGTCCGGCCCCTATACCTAAACTATAAAGTGGATTAATTTCTTGATTTCGAATCTCAGAACCTATCGATAGGTCTGTAATGGGATAAACTTTGGCATCCCATTTGGCAGGAGATTTTCGAAAATTGAATTGAAGCTTGTTTTTGGAATATTGGACCGGGGCATCAGCCGTTTCGCCGATATTGTAATTTGGCAATAGGGGTAAAATAGAGGAATGATATTGAATTTCTTCCGAATAAGAAAAATATGCGTTGGACTCATCAATTTTATTTAACCAATGCATGTTCATTGGCTCAACTCTACGACTAATTTTAATTTCAGCCGGGCCCGTAGATGGTTCTTTTATATCTGTCGGTTCAATATTTCCTTGGGTCCAACCCAATGCTGAAAAGAGCAAGAATAGTGTCAATATGTAACTCCTAACTCCAATCATTTTTTTCCTTTACTGAGATAAAAGACATAAGCTACAAAAATGGCACAGGCTACCAGGCAAACACCAAAAATGATACTCGGTTCTTTGAATTGAACAAATAAGGCCAGAGCAATCATTATCAAAGTGAAAATATAAATGGTGATTACCGTTTTTTTATGACGTTTATCTTTCTCCAGCATTTTGTGATGCAAGTGATTCTTGTCTGCACTTAAAGGTGACTTTCCTTTTGCTGCTCTAATGGTAAATACGCGTAAAGTATCCAATAGGGGATAAGCTAAAATAGCCATGGCCAAAACTGGGGTAGAAACCATTTGATACTCTTTGGGTAAAAAAGTGACCGGAGATTCAATGAGTTTAATTGCCAATACGCTCACCACAGCTCCTATTATCAAGGAGCCGGAATCTCCCATAAAAATACGGGCTGGATTAAAGTTAAAAACCAAAAAACCAAGTAATGCTCCAGATAACGAAAAAGAAACCAACGCCCAATGTGTATCACCCGAATAGCTGAACCAAACTCCAAAGGCAATGCAGGCCAAGAGAGAAGTTCCTGCCGCTAGGCCATCCACTCCGTCAATGAGGTTAATGGCATTTACAATAACAATGTATACGAAAATGGAGATTAGAATACTACCGTATTCCGGAAATTGAATGTCCATTCCCAATAAACCATGAAAACTGGTGATTCGTACCTCACCCATTACCACAATAATGAATCCCACCATTAGATGGGCAACGAGTTTTTTCATCGGAGACATTCCTATAATGTCATCCTTTACACCTACAAAAAACAAGAGAATCAAGCTTCCCATGAGGTACATGAATTGATCGAGAGATCCTAAAATTTCTGGTGTGGGATCTGGGAACCATAAAAAGCAGGAAAACATGAAAGCACTAAAGATGATCACTCCACCAATGGTTGGAGTAGATTGGGTGTGTAGCTTGCGGTCTTCTCCTGGTTCGTCTACCAAATGCTTCAATTTTGCTACTTTAATTAATGAGGGAGTAGCAAGCAAAACAACCGAAAAGGAGGTTATAATGGCCAATATGAGATGATAGTCGATCACTTTATCCTAAAAATTTAAAATCTTATTATTTAAACGCGTCCTTATGCCTGCATATACGTAATTGGTTGTGGGTTTGTTAGTATACACGGTTTCGTTACGATAAGTATGTCCAATAAAAAGTTGTAGGTTATTTGTTCGATTAAATCGATATCCAATTTCCAATTGATTTAATACGACATGATTTTGATAAAAGCCAGCAGCGTCTAAATCTGTTGATGCCGCTGAGAGAATGTGAGTTCCAATGTTTGCATTGTCGTTTCTGTTGCGGGCTGAATAAGTAAAGACGTTTTGAACAAAAAATCGTTTGTGTTGGTAGGATACTCTTGCTATTAATTCATCAAATCCAGCGGTTAAAGGGTGTGCTAATGGTAAATTATTGCTGGACCAATTCATTCTTTCATTGTCAGAGAGGTAATTGTTAGCATTACCATGGTTGTATTCTGCTCTAAAGTCTAAATATGGAATAATAAGGTCGTAGGTTTTAAATCCAATTTGATATCCTCCCAGATTGAAATCTCTTCCTAAAACCAACTGTCCGTATAAAACAGTGTTCAAAAAAGAAAAGCTACTATTTATTCCGCTAATGTGGTTTCTTCCATCCTGATCGGCTTGAATGAAATTGTTGACCCCAATAATTGGATTAAAGTAAAGTGGATCTAGTTTTTGAAGACCGCTAGAGTCAACTCTGTTCCATAACGAACCGTGGAAGATTCCCACCTGCCAGTTTTTAGTGATGGAGATGTCTAAATATTGATGAGCTCCTAAATTCTTTTCGTAGGTAGCTTCGGGGGTGGTGAACTGAGATAGACGATACAGGTTTTGGTGGATGGAATAGAAAATACTGTACTGAATTCGCCCTTCCCAAAAATAAGTTCGCGCATTAATAAAAGGGTAGGGAGTAGTGAAGTCGGACAATAAAAGGGAGCGGTAACCATTCCCGATAAAATGATTTCCATTTCCAATAGTGATGTTGAGATTTTGATTTGGATTGATGGCCAACTGTCCTTGTGCCATGCTGTAGTCAAAACCATTGATCTTAAAAGGCTTTGTGCGGGCATAACCTGGTACAACACCATTTTGTTGAGTGTAATAACCTCCTGAGGTGTTGGGGTAAAATTCGCCATGTGCACTCACATAATCCGAAAAATACTCGGGTTGAATGGATTGCGTTTCATAAACTGAAGTGGTGAAGGCTACCTTATCTAAAAAACGAGCTTGAACTCTAATTCCTCTTGTATTCCAATACATCAATGACAAAGAATCGCCGGCTAAATCTGATCCACCTTCTAAATCCAAAATAGGATCAACAGAGCACCAGTAGTTGGCTTTTTTAGGATCTTTTTTGTTGTCACTAAAGATGAGGAAGTTCTCTTTAAATAGTTTTTGAGTGAGCCAGTAGTATTGTTTACTTCCATCATAATAAATGGAGTCATCAATGGTGTGAGTTTCTTGGAGTGGCTTTAAACTGTTGTGCGAAAAATGATGCGAATTATTTTTACCTTCATGTAAGAAGCTACGCTCAAGTTCTGAATTGTAAAATGTTTCGTTAGGATAATACAACTGTGACAGAGCATTATAACTGCACATCAATCCAAGAAATATGAAGCTTATTAGTCGCATTAATCCCTAATGGTTACGGGATTTTTAAGGAATTGTTTCAGGACTGCTTTAAATGAATTTCTTCGGCTAGTTTACCTTTTTCAAGAGCATCTTCGTAAGCCATTCGAATTCCATCTTCTAATTCCGTTTTATATTCCCATCCTGCTTCTTTAAGAAATGAAACATCCATGAGTTTTCGAGGAGTACCGTCGGGCTTGCTACTATCAAAGGTCAGCTCTCCTTCAAAACCAATAATATTCTTGATGGTAAGGGCTAAGTCTTTAATCGAAATCTCTTTTCCAGATCCAACATTGACAAATTGCTTTCCATTGTAATGGAGCATTAGATGGAGACAAGCTTCTGCTAAATCATCTACATATAAAAACTCTCTTAATGGGCTTCCGCTTCCCCAAATTTCAACTTCGGCTAGTCCCTTTTCTTTTGCTAGATGGAACTTTTTAATCAAGGCCGGTAAAACATGAGAAGTTTGCAAGTTATAATTGTCGTTTGGACCGTAGAGATTGGTAGGCATCGCAGAGATAAAATTAGCGCCGTATTGATCCCTATAAGTTTCACAAAGTTTAATCCCCGCAATTTTGGCAATTGCGTAGGGTTCATTGGTTGGTTCCAATTCCCCACTCAATAAATAATCTTCTTTTAAAGGTTGTGGTGCGAGTTTTGGATAAATGCAAGACGAGCCTAAAAAGAGCAATTTTTCAACATCAAACTGATAAGCCGCATGAATGACGTTTGAGGCAATCATCAAATTGTCATAAAGAAAATTAGCTCGATAAGTATTGTTTGCCAAAATTCCGCCCACCTTAGCTGCTGCTAAAAAGACGAATTCAGGTTTTTCAGCCTCAAAAAACTGTTGAACAGCTTTTTGATCTCTTAAATCCACCTCTGACGAAGATCGCAGAACTAAATTTTTATAACCGTTTTTTTGAAGTATTCGGACAATTGCCGAGCCCACCATACCATTGTGTCCGGCTACATAGATCTTACTGCTCTTCTCCATTTCGTCTAGTGTAAGTGGTTTTTATTCGTTGTAGTGATACACTTTGTGTCCGCCATCTAACAAATATTTATCTCTTTGGAAGAGCTTCATATCAGCTTCTACCATTTCTTTGACGAGTTCGTCAAAGGAATATTTGTGTTGCCAACCCAGTTCTTTTTTAGCCTTAGACGGATCACCTAATAGTAAATCAACTTCTGTTGGTCTAAAATATTTTTCATCAACCTCAACCAATATTTCTCCGGTTTTGGCATCTCTTCCTTTTTCGTCTACTCCTTCACCTTCCCAAACAACGTCTATATCTACATGTTTAAAGGCTTTCTCAACAAATTCTCTAACCGGATGGGTTTCCCCGGTGGCTAAAACATAATCGTCGGCTTTATCCTGTTGTAGCATTTGCCACATCCCGTATACATAATCTTTAGCGTGTCCCCAGTCTCTCTTAGCATTTAAATTCCCTAAAAAGAGTTTTTTCTGAAGTCCTAATTTGATTTTAGCGGCAGCCCGGGTAATTTTTCTGGTCACAAAAGTTTCTCCTCTTAAAGGACTTTCATGATTAAACAAAATTCCGTTGCAAGCATAAATTCCATAGGCTTCACGATAGTTCTTTACAATCCAAAAACCATAAAGCTTAGCGACGGCATAAGGTGATCGAGGATAAAAAGGAGTTGTTTCACTTTGTGGAGTCTCAACTACTTTTCCGTATAACTCAGAGGTTGACGCTTGGTAAAACTTTACCGTTTTTTCCATATTCAAAATACGGATGGCTTCTAAAATTCTTAAGGTTCCTAGAGCATCAGCATTAGCTGTGTATTCAGGAGTATCAAAAGACACTTTAACATGAGACATGGCAGCGAGGTTATAAATCTCGTCTGGCTTTGTTTCCTGAATGATACGAATCAAATTGGTGGAATCGGTTAAATCACCATAGTGCAAAAAGAAATTGACATTTTCTTCATGCTTATCCTGATAAAGGTGATCAATACGATCTGTATTAAAGAGCGATGCTCTTCTTTTAATTCCGTGGACAATGTAGCCCTTTTCCAATAAAATTTCAGCTAAGTAAGCCCCGTCCTGCCCGGTAATACCGGTAATCAATGCAACTTTTTGTCCCATATTACTTAATTTCCAATCCTTTTGGCTTTGCGATAAAATAAGGATTGTATAAATCCTCTTTGTTGTAGCGAAGAGGTTCAAATTTACTAAAATCGAGCACTTCTCCTCCTATTGCTTCATAAATTGCTTGCCCGGCAGCAATATCCCATTCCATGGTTGGAGCTAATCGAGGATAAAATTGAGCTTTTCCTGAAATGAGATCAAAAAATTTAAGGGCACTTCCTTTTTTGATTACTTCTAGTTTACCATATTGATCCTCAATTTGATTGACAATCTGGCTTACTTCTGGTGAAAAGTGAGAACGGGAATAAACCAAACTTTTTTGTTCTGGAATGCTCAATTCTAATTTTTGTTTTGGATCGAAAATATTTTTTTCAAAAAAAGGAATTTTATAAGCCCCCATATCCTTTCCTCCAAAAATAACTTCCTGTTCAACCGGACTGGCAATCATCCCAAAAATGGGTGCTTGATTTTGGATAAGTGCGATGCAAATACAAAATTCATCGTTCTTTTTGACAAATTCTTTAGTTCCATCCAAAGGATCAATTAACCAGAGTAATTCTGCATCTTTTCTTTCCTCATAGGGAGGTTTTACTTCCTCTTCAGAAACGATAGGGTATCCTAGTGGTGATATGTAACGATGGAGAATGGTACTGGAGTTTTTGTCTGCCTGGGTGACGGGAGAATGATCGGCTTTTCGAATAACCTCAAAGGGTGTTGAATAAACTTTCATGATCTCAGCTGAGGCTTCATAAACCGCTTTTAATAATATGTCAATCCACTCTTCTTTCATGCTTTAATAGGCTGGACCTGATTCGCTCATTTTTTCGATAGGATGCCAGCCTGTTTTGACTTCCTGAAAATCGAGAATGAGATAGGGGCTAACTTCTTCAATCGTTTCATATGATTGAAAACGTTTCATATTTGAAGCTGCGCCACTTTTTAATAATTCTATTTCTTTCTTTTCGTTACCACAATAAAGAATTCCATTGACATCTTTATGAGTAGCAAAATGAGTGAGTAATTCCTTTCGCTTTCCAGTCAAAATATTAACCACTCCTCCTGGGACGTCTGACGAGTTCAAAACTTCGCCCAAGGTAACAGCTGATAGAGGTTGGGATTCAGATGCTAAAACAACGCAACTATTTCCTCCACAGATTACCGGAAGAATCGAAAGAATTAATCCTTTTAAGCCATTTTCTTCAGGAGCAATAATGCTAATAATTCCCTGTGGTTCGTAAATACTAAAGTTAAAATGAGAAGAAGAAACTGGATTTACTGAACTAAATACTTGTTGATATTTATCGCACCAGCCGGCATAGCGAATAATATCATCAATACAATTTTCTACTTCGGTCTTAGCTGCCTTTTTAGAACTACCTTGTATTATTAGTTCATCAATGAATTGTGTTTTTCGATCTTCCATCATCTCTGCAATTCGATACACAATTTGACTTCGGTTAAAAGCAGATCTGTCTTGCCATGCAGTTTGTGCTTTACGAGCAGCTACTACGGCATTTCTAAAGTCTTTACGAGACGAGAGGCAAATGTTCCCAATCGATACTCCTTCTACTTCGGGTGAATAATATCTACCTGATTCAGTTCGGGGAAATTTACCTCCGATGTATAATTTATAAGTCTTTAAAACTTTGATTCGGCTCATGATCTAAAAATTTAGGTAAGCTGAAAGTCCATGAAGTCCACCTTCTCTTCCATATCCACTTTCTTTAAAACCACCAAATGGTGAAGCGGGATCGAATTTGTTATAGGTGTTTGCCCATACAACTCCGGCATTCATGTTCATGATCATATTAAATATCTTGGATCCTTTGTCTGTCCATATTCCGGCTGACAAACCGTATGGTGTATTATTGGCTTTTGAAATGGCTTCACTCACCGTGCGGAAAGATTGAATGGCCAATACAGGTCCAAAGATTTCCTCTTGTACCAGTTTACTGGATTGCGAAACTTCAGTAAATAGGGTAGGTTTACACCAAAATCCCTTTTTAGGCAATTGAGCCGAACTTTGGTGCAATTCTGCTCCTTCAGCGACTCCCGATTTGATGTAAGACTCTATGGTTTTTAGTTGTCCTTTACTATTGATAGCACCAACATCTGTGTTTTTGTCGAGCGGATTTCCAACGATCAAGGTTTCCATTCGAGCTTTGAGTTTGTCCAAAACCTGATTAAAAACGGATTCCTGAACAAAAAGTCGCGAACCTGCACAACAAACATGTCCTTGATTAAAGTAAATTCCATTAACGATACCTTCTACAGCCTGGTCAATAGCTGCATCTTCAAAGATGATGTTGGCAGCTTTACCGCCTAATTCTAAAGTCAATTTCTTATTACTAGCGGCTGTTGATTGTTGAATGAGTTTCCCTACTTCCGTTGAACCGGTAAAGGCAATTTTATCTACACCTTTATGGTTTACTAAAGCTGCTCCACTTTCTCCAGCTCCGGTCACAATATTCACAACTCCCTCTGGTAGTCCTGATTCCTGAATAAGTTCAGCTAGTTTTAGAGCAGTTAAGGGAGTCGTCTCAGCTGGTTTTAAAACAACTGTATTTCCACAGGCTAAAGCCGGAGCAATTTTCCAGGCAGCCATTAACAACGGAAAGTTCCATGGGATGATTTGTCCCGCCACTCCAATGGGGTGAGGTTTTCGATTTGGAAAAGCATATTCTAGTTTATCAGCCCATCCGGCATAATAAAAGAAATGGTTTGCGGCTAAAGGAATATCAATGTCTCTTGATTCTCGGATGGGTTTACCGCCGTCCAAAGTTTCAATGACCGCAAACTCTTTGGCACGTTCCTGAATCATTCGGGCAATACGGAAAATGTATTTCCCTCTTTCAGCACCAGAGAGTTTGGACCAACTATTAAAAGCTTTTCTAGCTGATTTTACAGCTTTGGTAATATCTTCTTCGTTGGCTTCCGCAATACGGGCTAATTTTTCTTCATTGGCCGGATTGACAGTGTCAAAGTATTTTTTTTGTGTGGGCGGAACAAACTTACCGCCAATAAAAAGCTCATACTGATCTTTAATCTCAATATGATCTGTACTCTCTATGGCTTCTGAAAGCTCCCAAACAATTTTCTTTTTTGCCATTCTTTAATCTTTTGAGAAATAATCAGGAGACTGGTAATGTCCCGTATTTCGTTTTTCCAATTGCATTAATATATCGTTGGCCAATCGACTGGCTCCAAATCGAAACCATTGATTATTTAGCCACTCATCACCTAAAGTTTCTTTTACCATGATTAAATATTGTAAAGCTCCTTTAGCGGTAGAAATTCCTCCAGCAGGTTTCATTCCCACCATTTGTCCTGTTTTTTGATAATGATCTTTGATGGCTAATAACATCACCAAAGTAACAGGCATAGTTGCTGCGGGACTTATTTTTCCCGTAGAGGTTTTGATAAAATCAGCACCAGCTTGTATGGCAATGTCACTTGCTTTTCTCACTTGATCCAGACTTCCTAATTCCCCCGTTTCTAAAATCACTTTTAATCGAGCCGAGCCACAGGCTTCTTTTATTGTAGCAATTTCATCATAGACATAGTTGTAGTTCCCTTCGAGGAATTTTCCTCTTGAAATGACCATGTCTATTTCATCAGCTCCCTCTTCAACTGCAAATTGAGTATCAGCTAATTTAATCTCAATAGGTGATTGCCCGCTAGGAAAGGCTGTAGCCACCGAGGCTATTTTAATGTCCGTGTTTTTTAATTGTTGTTTCGCGATTTTAACCATGCTAGGATAAACGCATACAGCTGCCACAGTGGGCAAGCTGTCCAGATTTTGATGAAGATGTTGAGCTTTATTACAAAGTTGTTTGACTTTGTTCTCTGTATCGGCACCTTCTAAAGTAGTGAGGTCAATCATATTCAAAGCCATTTTTAGCCCTTGAATTTTGGAAGTACCCTTTATAGATCTTTTTTGGAACCGACTAACTCTTTCAAATACACCAAGCTGATCAACCGGAACAACAGATAGGTTAAAATCAGACATTTTGGGATCGCTGGATTGACTTTTCATCTGTATTCAAAAATAACATTTATCAATGATTAAAAGAAAGCATGCTAAAATAAAAAGCCATCCGATCGTGAAGACCGAATGGCTTTATTCGTTAGGTATTGAAAAAAATCTTATCTCCCTCTTCCAAAATCAATTTGGATCGGTAAAGTAAAACGGCATCTTACTTTTTTTCCGGCTTGTTCACCAGCAACCCATCGAGGCATTTTGTTTACAACATCAATGGCTGATTTATCTAAACCATCTGAAATTCCTCTGGCAATTGTAGTCTGCTCAATTGAACCATTTTTGTTAACTACGAATTGCACATAGATCGTTCCTCCAGTTCCAATTTCAGAATCCATATCTGAAATCTTAATGTTATCACGGATAAACTCTGCCATGGCTTTCTCTCCTCCAGGGAAAGATGGCTCTATCTCTGCAAAAGGGACAATTTCTTCTTCTTCGATATCATCATCGTCATCATCATCACAATCCAGACACGGATCTTCATCATCAATATCTGAAAAATCAAAATCATCTACATCCTCATCATCGTCTACCACAACAACATCATCGATAATTACTGGAGGGGGTGGGGCTGTTTCAGGTTCCTCCTCAATCACTTCTTCCTCTGGTGGAAGTTCAAATACGTACTCTTCTTCCATAACCGGATTTAAGTCCTGAACTACCTTTTCGTCAACGTTGGCGGTTTCGTATTTGAAAGCCATTAAAACAAGTGAGGAGACCATTACCAGTCCCACTGTGAAGAAAACAAATTTCTTGTTTTCAAGATTGGCGTCTTTCGACTTTTTAGTTTGCATAACTTTATTTTTTGCGATTAATAACTGTAGATTGTGCTACAACTACCTTGCCAAAAAGTTCAGTTTATCATGCATAAAAAAAGCCTTTCGATATCGAAAGGCTTTTTCTGGGTTTTTATTTAAATATTATCCTAGTCTAAAGTGGATCGGTAAGGTAAAACGACATCTTACCTTTTTACCAGCTTGCTCACCTGGAGTCCATTTAGGCATTCTTCTTACAACTCGTTTTGCTTCATCATCCAAAGCATCAGAAACTCCACGAACAACTTTTACTTGCTCAATAGAACCATCTTTATTTACAACGAACTGGCAGTAAACAATTCCTTGCTCACCCATTTCTACTGATAATTGAGGATACTCAATGTTATCACGAATCCACTCCATCATAGCCGATTCTCCTCCTGGGAATGAAGGCTCAACCTCAGCAAAGTCAGCAATTGGCTCTTCAACAATTTCTTCTGGCTCATCATCTGGAACTTCATCAATGTCTTCTTCCATTGCAGAAAAGTCGATGTCCTCAACCTCCTCATCGTCATCTACAACTTCAATCTCTTCAATTACTGGTGGTGGCGGAGCAGTTTCAGGCTCTTCTTCCGGAATTTCCTCTTCTGGTGGAATCTCAAAAACCAATTCTTCTCCTAATCCCTCATCTTCTTCAACCGCGTAAACTTCGTCTACTTTAGCGGTTTCGTACTGAAATCCCATTAAAACAATGGCCGAAACCATTACTAAACCAACGAAAAAGAAAACAATTCTCTTGTCTTCAAGATTCGCTTCTTTTGATTTTTTTAATTCCATATTAAACTTTACTTAAGTCGAAGGCTAAATTACAAACTTTCCGAATTAAAACGAATAAATTGCCTTCATATTTTAAACTATTTTTCTACCGATCCATCCGTATAGAAATGCTCCAAAAATTGTACCAATTGAATTTGCTACAATATCACTCCAGCCAAAGTATCTCTGATGAATGAAGTTCCCCTGAATTAATTCGACTAAAAAACCGAATGTAATTCCGACAATAACTATCACTAAATACACCCTAAACCGAAAAAGGTTCAGTTTTTTGTTTTGGTAAGGATAAAGCATCAAAACTGCCAATCCCGAATACATACAAAAATGAACAAGCGTATCAATAGAGATAAGCTCAAATTCTACTTTTGGGAGTTGATCTCCGGGCAGAAAGGAAAGGACTGAGATAATCAGAACCCAGCCAATCCATGGAAAATGTTTAAAAAAAGATTTATCCAATTAAGTCACCGTAATCGGTAGCGGATAAAAGTCCGTCCACTTGAGAAGCGTCAGAAATTTTGATCTTGATCATCCATCCAGCTCCGTAAGGGTCGCTATTAACAACTTCCGGGTTTGATTCAATTTCTTCGTTAATCTCAGTTACTTCCCCGCTTAATGGCATGAAAAGATCTGAAACTGTTTTTACTGCTTCAATTGATCCAAAAACCTCTTCCTGATCTAAAGTTTCACCTTCTGTTTCAATCTCTACGTAAACGATGTCACCCAACTCGCCCTGAGCAAAATCAGTAACTCCGATAGTTGCAATTTCTCCATCAATCTTCACCCACTCGTGGTCTTTTGTGTATTTTAAATCTGCTGGAATATTCATTCTTTTTGGTTTTTGAATTAAGATGCACAAATTTAAAATAATCTTGGAAAAATGTGGATTTGCTAAATTTAAAATCTGCAAAAGAAAATGAATCCCAAAAAAAATGTAATTTTTGCCCCATGGTTACGCAGGATCAAATAAAAGACTTTGAACGAAGAGTTGGAGAACTCTATGATTACCTTAAGATTGATGAAAAGAAAATTGAGGTGCAGGAAGGGGAATTAAAATCACAAGATCCTTCATTTTGGGATAATCCAAAAGAGGCAGAGGTGATTTTAAAGAAAGTTAGAGCGAAAAAATTCTGGATTGAGTCGCATGAAGAGTTGACAACAGAATTGGAGGACTTAAAGGTTTTGATCGAGTTTCACGAGGCGGGAGAGTCTACGGAAGAGGAAATTGATGAGCAGTATCAGGCTTCTATGCAAAAGCTGGAGGAATTGGAGTTTAAGAACATGCTTTCGGCCGAGGAGGATAACCTAAATGCAGTTATGCAAATCACTGCCGGAG
>JAKSBJ010000255.1 GCA_022361195.1 Flavobacteriales bacterium | reverse complement strand
GTCCGTACCTTGTGCGTAAGCATGTGCATTAAGTTGAGCTGGTTTTGATGAATTGTAACGGACCTTAACATCGTCCATCGAATAACCCGATAAATTTTCTATTCCAGATTTTAGTTGATTGGGAAGACCAGTACTGTTTGCTTTTTTTTGAATGGTTTCACCATATTTTTTAAAAGCTGATTGAGCTCCGGAAATGGGCCTATTATCCTGTAATTGGATAGCTTCCTTACCTACATTTTCAGCTTCAGATTTATCTGTAGAATCTTTTTTTTGATATGATTGTTGTGCATTTTCCAACATCAACCCTATTAGCCTTCCGGAAGAGGTGTATAGTCCTTATTTGCTCCTCCAATTTCAACTACTCTACTTTCAGCTTTCATTTCTGGAAGTTTATCGATATAGCTCTTTAACGCTACTTTCAAATCAAAACTAGGCTTATCCTTTAATTTAATTAGTCTATTAATTCCCGCTATAATTGTTTTTTTTCTTTTAGTTTTGATTTTGAAACCGCTAACTAATTCAAGGATGTTTGCAGAATTATTAATTGCTCCTGACTCTTCAGTTTCTACATGAAGTTCTTTTCCGCTCCCATCAGCAGCAGGTAGAACACCAAAAATCTTAAGTACTTTTAATACATTATCGGGGCTCGCTCCTCGATTCACTGCTAATCCAGCATTTAAGCCTGCAAATGACATCTTGATATTTTCCCCACCTTCATAATCTTTATAGTCAAAACTCACACTTTTAGGTACATATTTGGCTCCTTTAAGCACATCGTAAAGCTTTATCTCCATATCCACTAGCTGTTTGTGGTTAAATATATGAGCAACCAAACCAACAATCTGCTCAGCCATTTTGAAAACAGTAGTAATACTTTCATCTTGTCCAAGCACATGTAAACGTCCTTCTTTACCCGTACTTTTAAGCCTTGTCTCGGCTTTTTGCCAAGGACCATATTCCAAACTATCTGGAAAATATCGGATATTGTCCTTAGGATCTTTGTACTTAATCTGCCCCGCGAATTCTGCCGCAATTAAATGAGATAAGGTAAAAGAGTGCTTTTTAGAAGGAGGAGCTTTAATGATTCCAAATCTTGAAAGTATTGTTAACGGCTCACGCCCTCCCAACTCGGCATCAGCTTTAGATCGATAGCCTTTACTTGTCGTATCAGTACAAACTTTCCACGGCCCATCAAAACTTGCTGTCGAATATTCTATCTGTCTGGATTCATGTTCCTCACTTGATACTGATGAAGATGATGAGGCAGCAGCTTCGGATTCTTTTGGAGCCACATCGCCAAATCGTAGCAAATAACTGGACGCATAAAAAGGCTGAATAACTTTAGCAGTGGTAGCTTTTTTTTGTATCAAATTAGAAGACAAAATTCCACTGTGGGCTTGGGTATTATTCAAAGCCTTAAACTGCATGGCTTTTGCACCCATTACATCCGCCTCTTTCTCTAAACCTGGATCATCATTAAGATTGACCTTGCTTTTCAGCTGTTTGGTGGGCTTTACTCTCCCCTGTTTCTGCTGAACAACATGCCAGGCTTCATGAGCAACATGCTTTTCTTGTCCTGAGGCCACATGAATATCAGTTCCCTGAGCATAGGCATGAGCATTGAGCTGAGCTGGCTTGGAAGAATTGTAATGGACCTTGACATCGTCCATCGAATGACCTGAGAGATTCTCTATTCCAGATTTAAGTTGATTGGGCAATCCAGTGTTATTCGATTTTTGTTGAATCGTTTTACCATCATTTGAACTCTGCTTCCTTAATTGTGCAGAGGTTGATTCCCTATTATCCTTTAACTGAATCGCTCCAGTGTGTTTTTTGTCTGAAGCCGCAGATTTGTGAGAATCTTCTTTTTTTTGATATGGTTTTAGTGATTCGTTCATGGTCTAGTTTATTAATGAAGGAATGGGGCATCGAAATAAAAAGTGTCCTCTGATTTTCTTTTTACAAAAGTTATTTCTTGACCTATTTTATTCTCAAAAGGTCCTTTATTTCCTACTAAAATAAGTTTCACTATTTCAGGTGGAAAATCTTGACGAATTGATCCAATGTGATATAGTCCTAATTTCCCTTGATCAAATAAATCCATCAAGGGATCTTGCTCCATAAGTTCTTTTTTAGAGGGCTCATGAAGTTGACTGGAAGATTCTTTTTTCTTACCCCTGTTTATTGGATTTTTGAGAATTGGAGTCTCTAATGGTTCCATTGTTGAGGGGTCAAGCCTTATCACCCTAGGCTTTACAGGACCATGATGACCTTGTTTAGGTGATCCCTTTTCTGTTAATGATAACTTACTATTGAGTGTCTCTACATCAACTCCATAAGAAGCCAAGGCTTTCATTCTAGGAATTAAAACAGCTCTTTTCCATTCTTCCATATCATCTTCCCCGTGTACATTAATCTTTGCTGCTTTAGGCACAGACCAAAGATCCTGCAATTTGTGGAGATAATAAAGGGCATCTTTTACATCTTTTCTTATTAGAAATAAAGCTGCTTCCATTACAGAGTCTTTTGGAGGTCTTTCTGAAAAGACAGAGTTAAGTAACTTAATCCACATCCCGGTACGGCGATAAATGGATAACTTATCAGGTCCTAAATATTCTTTTGGAGGAGTTAAATCTTTAGTATGAGATTTCGCATATTTATCAATCATCAAAAGATTTTTATCAAAAGGATTCGAAGGCTTCAAAACCTTCTTATACACTGATATCGAATCCACCACCGTTCTCAAATATTTAAATAGCATTTCGACCGGAAGGATTGTTTTTGTTTCTTCATTCGGAAAGAGATGATCTGCTTGCAAGTGTCCAATGTGAGCAAAGACATCCTGCATATATGAATCAAAAATCTGTTGCTGTATTCGAGGTTGTTTCTCTTCTGCTAGAATTTTTTGAGCAATTACAGCGTCTAAGCCAGTAGGCTTTTTACTAAAATGAGCTACATGATCAATCCGATGTAAAGTATCCTTACCTTTCCTAGCTGCAGTAATATTTAGTGCATGTTGTCTTCCATGAAGTTCCCATTCATGTGAAATTGTTTCAAATAAATTACCGAAAAGAGAAGGATATTTTCCTCCCTTAAATTCTTTTTCATTTAACTGGATAAGGATGGTATAAGTATTTTTTTTCGCTTCTTCCGGAGTTATCTCTGTATGTGGGTTAATCTTTTCACCCTTTACCCATATTGTAGTTAAGCCCATCGTCCCTCCTCCAAGCTCATCAAATTTGATTTCTAGGTTTATTCCATGATCTCCTTCCACCAAATCAATATCATTTAGACCTTTCAGAACACCTCCTAAGGTCCTACCCATAGCAATTTTGGTATTCCCTCCAATAATCTTCCTTTGCACTGTTTCGTTAGGCAAATCCTTTTTTCGACCCGAAGCACTTTCAAATTCATTCTTTAACTTCAACTGCATCAAAGAAGCGGGTCTATTATCTTCAAACTGTGTAGAGGAATTACCAGAATTACTAGATGATGCACTTTCAGTAACATCATTCAGTTTTTCTTCCTTTTTCTTCTTTTGTATTTGAAGCATCCCTAATCGTTTTATTCTTAAAGGTTTGAGAGCTATTTATTTTTCTTACTGTCCATATCTTTCCCTCCTACTGAACTACTTTGCCCAATACTCTCATCTGCTATGTATTTACCTCCTATAACATTAACCTCTTGTGCCTTGCTTATTGTGGAAGAAGCAAACCTATTCTTCAATCCCGTTTCACTCTTAGCTGCAAATTCTTTGGTTTTTACAGTAATAGACGCCCCCTTATTCCCTCTGACATAGGAGTGGACATCTTTTCTAAGTGATTTCAGTTTTGCTGAGAAGTGATCGATGTAGCTTATTCCTGCTTTTGCTAAAAAACCATACCCTTCAGACTTTTGGGCTGTGTAACACCCGTTTAGAAAAATTTCGCCTTGATAACCTTTTGGTAAAATTCCTGCCACAAGTGTTGCCAGGTTTACAGCAGTATATCCGGCAAATTCATTGGCTCGAATTCCATACCCCACCGGTTGTCCATGTCCTATAACAATTAATGGTTCATCTACTCCCAATATTGGAAGCTCTTTTTCATTGATTTCTCCCGGTTCATGAGATGAGATTTCATGATCAAAATCCTGATCTGATTCTTTATAATCCGAAGCTGATTGTGCAATAATTTTCCGCTTATCGGCTATCTCTTCAACTGCAATAATTAACCGTTGAACAATTTCACCATTTTGATTCTGTGTTGACTTTAATTGATACAAATGAGAGGAACTACTATTCGCTGATTTAAACTGCATGGCTTTTGCCCCCATTACATCAGCCTCTTTCTCCAAAGCAGGATCGTCATTGACGTTGACTTTACTTTTCAGCTGTTTGGTAGGCTTTACTCTCCCTTGCTTTTGTTGAACAACATGCCAGGCTTCATGCGCCAGGTGTTTCTCTTGCCCTGAAGCTACATGGATATCAGTTCCTTGCGCATAAGCATGTGCATTGAGTTGAGCTGGCTTGG